>JAEYVB010000222.1 GCA_023429345.1 Planctomycetota bacterium | reverse complement strand
CGGGTACAGCGGATGGTGGGACAAAGGCTGGCCGCGGCGTCGCATGCTTCGTCCGTCCGATGCTCCGTCTCCGTCCCCCCAATGCCGCAAAAAGTGTCACTTCAGGCTACATCATCAATCATTCGGTCGGCGTTGGCGCGGATCTCCGCAGAGCCCTCCCGCGCCAGGCGGTCCCGGAACTGCCGCAGGCGGGTCGCGATGGAGCCGTCGATCAGGCGGTCGCCGATCTGCATCTTCAGCCCGCCGATCATCGCGTGATCCACGTAGGGATGGATGATCGGCTCCTTGCCAAGCGCCTCGCGCAGCCGGTCGCGGATCGCCCGGATCTCCTCCGGGCTCACGGGGGCGGGCGTGTAGAGGTCCACTTCCACTCGGCCGAACTTCTCCTGCACCAGCCGGTCGTACGCGGCCACGATGGCCGTCAGGTGCGGCAGCCGTCCCTTCTCGTTGACGATCTGCAGGAAACGCAGCGTGAGGTTGCTCAGCCGCCCCTTGAAGATCCGCTCGAGGCTCGCGGCCCGGTCGGAGACGGGCAGCACGCGCGAGGCGAGAAACTCCGAGAAGTTCCGGTCGGCGCGGGCCATCTCGATGATGTCCTCGAGCTCGGCCAGCGAACCCTCGATGAGTTCGCGGCCGCCCTGGGCCTCCGCGAGCTCGAAAAGGCTGCGGGCGTAGATCGCGGCGAGCGCGTCCGGTTGGATTTCGATGAGGGGCATGGTTCTTCCTGATCCTCCGCGGGGAGGCCGATGTCTCGGACGCGGTCGGCAGTTCAGTTCGGGGCGCCGCCCATGTGCTGCAGCTCGCCCATGCTCTCGTCGATCAGCCGCTGCTGGTCACGGGGCGAGATCTCCCGCTGCAGAACGCGCGAGGCGATGGTGGTGGCCGCGTTGGCGGCCAGGGCGTACATCTCCGAGACGGCCGCACGCTTGGCGGCGTCGATGTCCTTGCGGGCCCGGTCGCGCATCGCGGAGAGCTCCACATCGGCCTGGGCGCGGAGCTCGGCGGCGAGCTTCGTCTGCTCGGCCCGAGCATTCTCGAGCATCTTGGCCGCCTCGGCGCGGGCCTCGGACAGGCTCTTCTCGTACATCTCCAAGGCGTCCTTGGCCTGCCGGCGCGCCGCCTCGGCCGCGGCGATCTCCTCGCGGATCTTGCTCGCCCGCTCGTCGAGGCCCTTGGCGATCTTGGGCCACACGGCGACGGCGAGGATGGCGAAGACCGCGCCGAAGACGACCAGGGAAACGATCGCGGGCATGATGCCCTGCGCGGCCGTCGGCAGGACCCCGGCCGGCTCGCCGTGGCCGGCGGCGCTGTGGCCCGCTTCCGCGGCGTGCCCGTGCCCGTCCTGGGCGTACACGGCGGAGGCGAGGGACATCGCGGCCAGGCCGGCGATGGCGTACGTGCGTGCTGCGAGGGACTGGAAGCTCTTCATGTCACCGTTGCTCCGGTGGGGGGTTAGTCATTGAGAAAGCGGTGGGGGGCCTTCCGGCTCCCCACCACCATGGATCACTTGACGAAGCCGACCAGCAGGCCGACGACGACGGCGAACAGCGTCGCACCCTCGACGAGCGCGGCCGTCAGAATCATGTTCGTGCCGATCGGGCCGGCCGCCTCGGGCTGGCGGGCGATCGACTCGACCGCGCCCTTGCCGATCATGCCGATGCCCAGGCCGCCGCCGATGACGGCGACGCCCGCGCCCAGCGCCGCGAGGCCCTGGCCAACAGTGATGCCCAGAGTCGCGACGGGGGCGTCGCCCTGGGCCATGGCGACAGCCGGGGCCGCCAGAGCGGTGAGGCCGACAGCCTTGACGATGGTGGAGATCTTCATACAGCGAAACCTTTCGATACCTGCACGAGAGTCTCGTTCGCCCGCCAGCCCGACGAAGGGGGCGGGGTTCGGCCCGTTATTCACGCCTCAAACGTGTGCGTGCTCGTGGCCGTGTGCCTCATGGTGCTCGTGCTCACCATGGTGGCTGAGTTGGGAGATAAACACGGTGGTCAGGAACATGAAGACAAAGGCCTGGAGGAAGGCCACGAAAATCTCGAGGAAGTAGATCGCGATCGCGGCGATGACCGACACGAGGCCGATGCCGCCCCCGAGCACGACGCCGAAGCCGCCGCCGCTCAGCATGCCGATCCCCTGCACCGCGAACATGAAGAGCACGGCCACCAGGATGTGCCCGGCGGTCATGTTGGCGAAGAGTCGCAGGGCCAGGGCCACCGGCTTGATGATGGTGCCCATGATCTCGATCGGGATCATCAGCGGCCAGAGGTACCAGGGCGTGCCCGCCGTCAGGTGCTTGAGGTACCCGCCGAGCCCGAGCTCGCGGATGCCGGCGATGTTGATCGCCAGGGCCGCGATCAGGGCCAGCATACCGGTCACGAAGATGTTCTGGGTCGCGGTCGCGCCGAGCAGCCCGCTGAAGATGTGCTCCCCGGGTTCCGCGGCGAAGTGGTCGGCGATGTGCAGCAGGTCCGTGATCGGCACGAGACCGAGGATGTTGTTGATCAGGATGAAGAAGAAGAACGTCCATAGCAGCGGCATGAACGTGTTGGTGCGGCTCCCCAGGAGCGGCGCTGCCGTGTTGTCGCGCAGGTAGACGAGGATCACCTCGATCATGTGCGCGAAGGGATTCCGCGTGACGTAGCGGTCGTGCCCCAGCGCTTCCGGTCCGGTGGCGATCTTCCCGGCCGCCCACCACAGGATCAGCACCGTCAGCAGCCCCGAAAGGATCAGGTTGCCGACGTGGGAGGACCACAGCCAGACGCCGTGCATCCCGAAGAGGTCGCCGACCTTCCACGCCTGGGGGAGAACGTGGGTAACGGGGTTGTCGGCCGCGAGCGTCAGTGGGAGAACGTTCATGCGCGGGGAGACTCCGGCCCGCCGGCCCGCAGAAGCGCCGGGCGGACGGTGATGGCCTCAACGGCCAGGATGGCGAGGGATGCCGCCAGGTACGCCCCCCAGAAGGGGCCGATCTCCGGGCGGAAGCGGAAGAACAGCCCCGCCGCGACCAGCAGCGAGACCGCGATGCGGATCATGGAGTTCCCGATGATGAGCACCGCCCACGTGAACGCGGGGCGGGCGGGGAACATCTTCAGGAATCCCAGGCCGATGATGCTGCCGATGAGCACACTGCCCGTGGCCAGGTACGCCGCCTGCGTCCAGGGCGAACGGAGGAACCAGCCCGCGATCAGCGCTGCCGCCACCGAGACCGCCAGCCCGACGCCCAATACGGCAGCCGACAGCCGGGCCATCGGCAGTCGGATGGCGGGCTGGGCGGTGAGGCCGGTTGGCATGGCCATGGGGACGGTGGTCACGGTTGAGTAGGAATCCCGGCCCTCGCGCGGGGTGGCCCGGCCAAGGGGACGGAAGGATAGCGTTGAGCGTCCGATCCGGCGACTTTCGCGGGTCCCGAATTCGCGGTCGATAGCCCTTTAGTCGCCCGGCGGGAGCACCAGATCGTGGACGCCGCGCATCCCGGGCGTCTCCGGGAGTACCCCGGCCATCTCCGGGTGCTGACCGATCATCAGGCCCGCCAGCACCGCCGCCCCCGCCAGCAGCCAAACCGCCGCGAGCCGCCGCCCCGACGGATCCTCGACCAGGTGCCCGAGCGGGTAGTACCAGCTCCAGAACGCGCCGATCAGGCCGTCCTCCTGCCATCCCCTATAGACGATCAGGACGCCTATCCCGAGTGCCGCCAGCACGACGCCGAACACAAAGAACCGGGCCAGGTCCGGATCGCCGCGTGCGACAAGGTAAAGGCCCAGGAGCGCCGAACTGCCCCAAAGAGCCACCGCCCATGGATGCAGAAGGACCGCGCGCACCGAGTTGACGCGGGTAACCCCCGATCCGGGCCGCATCCAAAGCGTCTCAGCCGTCTCGCCGGTCCTCTGGTTCCTCCCGCATCCGGTGCAGATGTGGTCCTTTGCCCCAATTGGACGCCCGCACCCGGGGCATTCACCCGATCCTGCGAGAACCGGCCTCGGGTTGCGGCCGCGGTGGCAAGTCAGGCAAAGGAAGTGGCCGCGGCTGTCCCGGACCCGGGCCCCCCGAAGCGGCTGATCGCACTTTGAGCAGGTCTTTGGCATGAAAGTTCCGAGCCGGGGGGACGATCGAGGACTTATTGGGACACGCGCCAGCCGGGTTCCCATTAAATTTCCCCCACCCGACCCGAACCCGTACGCTCTTTTTGCAGAAATTCTTGCAGGGAACCGGCGGCGGTGCTACACTGCCCCGTTCGGCGATGCGGGGCGATATTGGCTGCGGGCACCAACTCCAGGCTTTGAGACTGTTTGACCAGCGTTTGACACAATTGAACGCGGCTGTCTCACCATCGTGAGGATTTCGATGGCAACGACCAAAGTGCGCGATTTTTCCAAGCGCGGCGATGCGATCACCGTCCCTGACCTGACGGAGACGCAGGCCGACGCGTATGAGCGGTTCCTCCAACTCGAGAAAGGCCCCGAGGACCGCGTGACCGACATGGGCCTGGAGTCGCTCCTCCGCGAGGTCTTCCCGATCGAATCGTACGACGGGACGATGAAGCTCGAGTACATCCACTACACCCTCGAGCAGCCCCGCTACACCCCCGACGAATGCCGCGAGCTGCGCCTCACCTACGGGCGCCCCTTCCGCCTCGCCGTGCGCCTCCACCGCGAGGGCCGGCCGGAGATGCCCGAGGAGGAGATCTACCTCGGCGAGTTCCCGATCATGATGGGCGGCGGCGAGTTCATCGTGAACGGCGCCGAGCGCGTCATCGTCAGCCAGCTCCACCGGTCCCCCGGCGTGGACTTCTCGATCGTCTCCAGCGAGGGCGACCGCCCGCTGCACTCGACCCGCATAATCCCCGAGCGCGGCAGCTGGATCGAGCTGGAGGTGACCAAGAAGGATGTGCTGGCGATGCGGATCGACCAGAGCACGAAGATGGCCGCGACCACCTTCCTGCGCTGCCTCGACGAGTCCGTCGCCTCGACCGACAAGCTCCTGGCCCTCTTCTACGAGATCTCCGAGATCGCCGCGGAGAAGGTGACCGCCGACATGTGGGCTGCGGAGAGCATCATCAACACCGAGACGGGCGAGGAGCTCGTCCACGTGGGCCGCATGCTGGGCGAGGAGGGCGCCGCGGCCGTCATCAATAGCAACCTGAAGAAGGTCCGGGTCATCCAGAACCCGTCCGACACGCTGATCCTGAACACCGTCGCCGAAGAGAAGCTCGAGCAGTTCGAGGCCGAGAGCGACTACGAGCGGGCCCTGCTCAAGATCTACTCCAAGCTCCGCCCCGGCAACCCGCCGCAGGTCGACAAGGCCAAGCAGCTCTTCATCGAGAAGTTCTTCGACGACAACCGCTACCGCCTGGGCAAGGTCGGCCGCTTCCGCATCAACCGCAAGTTCAACCTGAACACGCCCGAGGACCGGATGTTCATCACCGCCGAGGACTTCCTCCGGGTGGTGCAGTACATCCTCGACCTGCGCTCCAATCGGCAGGACCCCGAGACCGGCCGCTCCGTCGCGCAGGTCGACGACATCGACCACCTCGGCAACCGCCGCCTCCGCACGCTCGACGAGCTCGCGGTCGAGGAGCTGCGCAAGGGCTTCCTCAAGCTCCGCCGCACCGTGCAGGAGCGCATGAGC
>JAEYVB010000389.1 GCA_023429345.1 Planctomycetota bacterium | reverse complement strand
GTACTGCTGGACGGAACGGAGGCGCCTTCAGATGACCGATCCGGTGCTGGGGGCGTACGACTTCGAGCGCGGTTATTCCTCACTTCCGCGGGAGGATGAGACGGTCCGCGAGCGCCGCGCCAAGGCGAGCGAGCGGAAACGCAAGGAACAGGAAAAGGAGCAGGCCGAACTCGACCGGATCCTCGCGAAGATCGCGAGCACGGGGATGGGCAGCCTTACCGGAGCCGAAAGGAAGTGGCTGCAGCGGGCCACGGAGCGGCGGCGACATTCCTGATGGAAACCGGGGGCGGCCGGTCCGAACAACTGGCGGCGGGAACAATGCCGGGCCGATGTACCCGCTCCCGGAGCGGGAAGAAAGGAATGGCCCAGCAGGGCGCGCATGGGTATCTACGACCGGCAGTACGTGCGGGTGGGGCCGCGGAGCGGGAGCGGGCTGGGCTCGCTGCGCTTCGTCTCGGTGAACAGCTGGATCATCATCGTGAACGTCGCGGTGTTCGTGCTCAGCGTTCTCACGCTGCAGATCGCGACGCTGGTCCCCATGGATGCCACCCTGCGAAAGCAGGTGCCCTACAGCCAGCTGGCGGTCGAGCGGGGGGTCCGGAACGACTTTGGGACTGAGGTCGACCCTCGGACCGTGCCGGTCAACGGTTCGGTGCAGCGCGTGCTGATCGACAAGCGGACGGGCGAGGTGGTGGGATCCCAGAAGTACACGCTGATGCCGGTGATGTACGCCTGGGGACACTTCTCGACGGCCCTGGGTTTTTTCGGCCTGCAACTCTGGCGGTTCATTACCTTCCAGTTCCTGCACGCCGGGCTGCTGCACCTGCTGTTCAACATGGTCGGGCTGTGGGTCTTCGGCGGGATGGTCGAGCAGTACCTGGGTTCGCGCCGGTACCTGGCCTTCTACCTGACGTGCGGCATATTCGGCGCGGTTGGCTACCTGATCCTGAACTTCCTCGGCAATGTGGTCTTTCCGAACGCCGCCACGCTGCTCCTGAACGACAGCATCCACACGCCGCTGGTCGGCGCGTCGGCGGGGGTCTTCGGGGTGATTCTCGCCTGCGCCTACATCGCGCCCAACGCAATGGTCGTGCTGCTGTTCCCGCCGATCCCGCTCAAGCTCAAGTGGCTGGCGTACGCCTACGTCGCCTTCGCCGCCTGGAACCTGCTGCGGCAGGGCCAGAACGCGGGGGGCGATGCCGCGCACATCGGCGGGGCGATCGCGGGGGCGTTCTTTATCCGTAACGCCCACCTGCTCCGTGATTTCTTCGACGTCTTCCGCCGGTCCGACCGGCGTGGGCGCTTCCCGCCCGGGGCCGGCGGCCGCGGGCCGGTAGGCCGTGCCGGGAGGTCGCCCGGCGACGATGCCGAGGTCGATCGCATCCTGCGAAAGGTGACCACCGGCGGCCTGGCGAGTTTGACCGAGGACGAGAAGCGCACCCTGCGACGGGCCTCCGAGGGCCGGCGCGCACGCGCGACTTGAGACCCGCGCTCCAAAAAACGAAAGAGCCCCGGCGCGGGCCGGGGCTCTGGTGGGGTCAGGCCATCCAGATATCAGGGGCAGCCGCCCGCGAAGCTCTGCAGGAAGCAGGTGAAGTCCGCGACGTTCAGGACGGGCGGGCTCGTGGAGTCGTCGCAGTTGGCGTACGAGTCGCCGGCCGCGAACCGCTGCAGGAAGCAGGTGAAGTCCGCCACGTTGAGGACGGGGGCGGTGGTGGAGTTATCACAGTTGGCGTAGCACGCCGTTGGCGTGCCGGCGCCGGGGACCTGGGCCGCGATCGCGTAGATCTGCGACGGGTCCTTGAAGAGGCCGACGGTGGCGTCGCCCGAAGCGGCCGGGGCGATGTTGGCGTCGAAGCGGAAGTTGTACAGGGTGGCCCAGCGGATGGCGTTGGCGCTTGGGTTCTGGGCAAACGGCGTAGTGGCCCATGTGATCGAGTTGCCCGAGCGGGTGTTGGCCCAGTCCGTCGAGTCGAAGTTCGCGTAGCCCAGGCCGTCCCCGTCGTGGTAGTCGACGTCGCGGAAGCCGATGTTCTCGACCGTGGCCCCGGCGGGGACCGGTATAGAGAACGAGCCGACGCTCAGGTCCGAGTTCATGTTGTACACGGCGTACTCGTAGTGCCACATCCCGTTGCCGAGGTCCGTCGCCTTGGACGAGATGATCAGCTTGCCCTCGTCGGGGATGATGAACTCCGACTCGGTGACGGCGGGGTCCGCTTCCTTCCACGCCTGGATGGCCGAACGCTCGCGCACCGTGGCGCTGTCGAGGTACATGGTGTAGGCGGTCGGCCCGCCCACGAAATGCACCGGGCGGTAGGACGCGTTGTTGTGCTGGTTGCCGGCCTGGGCGTCGTCCTGCGTGACGTACTGGCCCTCGACGTAGAACTTGCTGACCAGGTCAAGGTCCGCGGCCTTCACCTGCAAGCGGCGCTTCACCGCCGTGGCGCTGGGCGAGCCGTTGCCGGCGGCCGGCGGGTACTGAAACACGCCGGTGAAGGCGTTCACCTGGTACTTCGGCCCGAGGCTGGACTGCCCCGCGTTGCGGCTGGCGGTGTAGGGGTCCGAGCACTTGGGGACGAGGTACTGATTGCAGCCGCCCGGGTTCGGGCAGTCGGCGCAGCACTCGAACTGCGTCAGGGCGCAGAAGCCGTGCTTGAGCCACGAGTACCCGAGGTGCTCGAAGGTCTGGTAGGCCGAGTTGCCCGCCGGGACCGACTTGAGGCGGTACAGGTTCTGCCCGATGACCGGGTGCAGGTTGTTGTTCTGCTGCCAGCTCAGGTTGAAGTCGCCGACGTTGCACGAGGTGGTGCCCACCGAGAACGCGCACATGGGCACGCCGCTCACGGTCGCGCTCCAGCTGGTGCTCGTGGCGGGCCCGGGGGAAGTATCGTTCGACCCGCGGTGCAGCGCACCAACGATCACGTCCGGGCCGCCGGCGCGGTTGCACACCGTCTGCGCGTTCGCCTGGAACGCCACCGAACCGATGGACCCGGCGGCGAGCGCAACGGCCATACCTTTCTTCAACTGCATGCGATTCTCCTGAGGACAGAGCGGACCTGACCAGGTGCCGATGGGCACAGAATACTCGATTGTCGCGGGATTACCAGAGAACCTGGCGCTGCGTCCCGATACGCCGGGCCGATCCTTCCGGTTGCCGGCCACCCGGGGCCGATAATGACCATTACCCGAACACGGCGGCGGCACAATGCAGGCCACCGCACCGCCGCTGCGTCTCCGCGGACCGGACGCGTATGACCTCGCTCCCCGCCGGCAGCCGCCTGAGGAACTCGCCCGCGGCCAAATCATCCAGCGGCGAATAAAGGCCTGCATATGCAGGCATCAGGAGGCGATGCCCGTCGCGGAGGCCGTTGAGATAGCTGATTCCGTGCACGGCTTCCGAAATTCCCGGGACCGTGAACACCCTGAAACCGCCGCTGACAAGCCATCGTCGCAGCTCGCGACGATCGGCGGCGCTTCGCCGGAACGATCTCAGATATGCCCCCGCATGCCCGGGCGCGGCGGCCGACCCGGGCGTCTCGGCGAACACAAGATCGAGAGCGATCAGTAACCGTCTCAGGTTTGAGGGGCCATCGTCCTGGGGACCTGTCGAAAAATGCTCAGCAAGAGAAATGGGGAATGCACCCCCTGTCGAGGCCGCCAGTTTCGCCGAAACTATCGCCGCGGCTGGCCCGAGCCGGCCCGCATCAAGGTGATCCGCGATTGAGCGAGCATCTGCGTTGCTGACCACGCCCGCCCCCCGCAAGGGCGCCAGCGTGATCCGGATGATCTCGTGCGCTGCCCGGAGC
>JAEYVB010000157.1 GCA_023429345.1 Planctomycetota bacterium | reverse complement strand
ACGCTCAGCAGCGCGCCGGCGACGCCCCAAAGCCAGCCCCAGAAAATCAGCCCGGCGAGCGACTCGAAGGGACTGAGGATCATCGCGCGCCCGGCGATCAGCGGATCGATGAGGTTCCCGGTGATGAGCTCGATCGCCGTCAATCCCGCGGCGAACAGCAGGCCCTGCGTGGGGCCGAGCATTGCGAGCGCCAGGATCGTCGGAGGGATCCCGGAGATGAGGATGCCGACGTTGGGGATGTAGTTGAAAAAGAAGCTCAGGACGCCCCAAAGCGCCGCCAGAGGCAGACCCATTCCCCAGGCGAGAGCCGCCGTCAGCCCGCCCGCAATGATGCCTGTGATGGTCTTGGCCAGAAGGTATCGGCGCAGCTGCACCGCGGACTTGGCTAGTGCATCGCGCGTGCGGGTGTATTTGTCCTCACCGAACGTGGCGCAGAGGCGCTCGTCCCAGCGCGGCACCTCCAGCAGCAGCAGGACCATCACCGCGACCGCGAGCCCCAGGGCGATGAAGACGCCCGCCACGGTGTTCAAACCCGCCGTGAAGAATGCCACGACCTGGCTCAGCGTGCGCGGGGAGAAGAGTTCGCCGACCGGAGGCGTTGCGCCGGGTTTGGCGGACCGGAGGCCGACTGGCGTGAGCGGCTCGACCGGAACGCCGCGGGCATCCGCCCACGCCAGTACCTCCCGATAGCTCGCCACGAGGCTGGTGTAGACGTCCGCGAACTGGCCACTGGCGGTGCGCAGAAGGTAGTACACCCCCGTGGTTGTCACCGCGAGGAGCAGGGCGAAGGCGAGCGTCGCGATGGTGGTCGCCAACCAACCCGGCGCGTCCAAGGGCGGCCGGGAGAGCCGGGCGCGGAGCGGCCAGAACAGCATCGTCAGAAACATCCCCGTCGCGAGCGGGATGAAGACGACGCTCGCCTCGCGCAGCAGCCAGACGCCCGCCACAGTCGTGAGCACGACCAGGATGATGAAGATCGCCCCCCGCTGATCCCCCGGATCGCGGCCCTTCTCTCGATCACCCGTTCGGCGGTCCGGCGAATGGGTATGCGGTGTGTACCCCACGCTTCATCGTTGACGATCCGGTGTTGCGCGAGCCAGAGGGTCGCGCGGCTTTCATGGCCGCGGCGGCGTGTTGTGCGGTCACTAGAGCTTCAGATCCGGCCGCGACCCCGAGATGGTCAGCGGGACCGTCCCGTACTCCGCGGCCGTGATCACGGGCTTCGTGACCCGGATCCCCGGGCCCGCCGGGTCATGCCCACGCTCACGCATGGTTCGCTTCAGGGCGGCCGGGAGGGCGAACTCCACATCCTCGTCGAAAATGTCGCACGCTTCGAGCGTCGCGCTGTACCGCGCGACCAGCTCGCGGCATATGCCCGCGACCAGGTCCTCCGGCGCCGACGCCCCCGCGGTGAGCAGGACCGTTTCCCGGCCGGTCGGGAACCACGCCGGATCCAGCTCCGTGACATCGTCGAGCAGGTGCGCCCGCGTCCCCACGTTCTGCGCGATCTCGGTCAGTCGCACGGAGTTCGAAGAGTTCCGGCTCCCGATGACGAGGACCAGGTCGCACTCCGGCGCCAGTTGCCGCACCGCGTGCTGGCGGTTGGTGGTCGCGTAGCAGATGTCGCTCGAGGGCGGTTCCTTGATGAGCGGGAACGCCCGCTTGAGTGCGTCGATGATGACGCCCGCATCGTCCGTGGACAGCGTCGTCTGCGTGAGGTACACGAGCCGGGCCGGATCATGCACGCGGAGGTGCGGGATGTCTTCGGGCGATTCGACCACCTGCATCGCGTCCGGGGCCTCGCCGCGGGTGCCGACAACCTCCTGGTGCTCCCGGTGCCCGACGAGGAGAATCTGGTAGCCCTGCCGGGCGTAGCGCACCGCCTCCGAGTGCACCTTGGTCACCAGCGGGCAGGTCGCGTCGATGGCGGTGAGCCGCCGGGCCGCGGCGTGGGCCCGGATCGCCGGGCTCACTCCGTGCGCCGAGAACACGACGATCTCGCCCTCGGGGATCTGGTCGAGGTTGTCGACGAACACGACGCCGCGGTCCTCGAAGCGGCCCACGACGTGCTTGTTGTGGACGATCTGGTGATAAACGTACACGGTCCGGCCGGGGAAAAGATCGACCACCCGATCGACCACATCGATGGCCATCCGGACGCCGGCGCAGAACCCGCGGGGGTTGGTGAGAAGGATTCTCATCGGGCCTGTATGGTAGGGATGGAGCGGTCCTACGCCCCCCCATAGTCCCGACCTCGGGGCCCCTGCAACCCGGAAAAACGAACCGACCCCCGCTGCTGCGGGGGTCAGAATCGGGGGAAGTGGAGCGGAGGAGAGTCGAACTCCCGACCTCTTCATTGCGAACGAAGCGCTCTACCAACTGAGCTACCGCCCCGGCCGGCACGCCCGTAACCCCTTTCCGGGTTGCGGGCGGCGTCGAGTGCCGTAAGAATAGCAGCCTTGCCCGGCACGGGCGAGCGGTCCCCGCCTTCCGGGGGAGCAACCGTGGGTGCTATGTGAGGGGTTCCAAGGGGGGCGGCGAACCGCTGAGCGGTCGGCCTGTAAGGAGGATGGATGCCACGGGGTGCTCTGAGATTCGCGCTGATGGGGCCGCTCCTGAGCGCCCTTCTCCTGGTGGCCTGCGGGGGGCGGCTCTCCGGCTCCGAGCCCCCGCTCCGCGTCGTCGTCAGCATCCCCCCGCTCGTCGGGCTGGTGCGTCCGTTCCTGCCGGCGGGGACCGAGATCAAGGTCCTGATGCCGCCCGGCCGCTCCGAGCACGGCTACGAGATGACCAGCGCCGATTTCGCGCTGATCGCGAGGGCGAACGTCCTGGTCTATGTCGGCCTGGGCCTGGAGCCGCGGATCGAGGAGTTCGTCCGGAAACGTCCATCGGTCGACCGTTCCGACCTGAGCTTTGCCGCCGCGCTGAAGATCGACGCTGGAGAGGGCGCGGGGCACGAGGATCACGAGCACGAAGAAGGCGGCGATCACGAGGGGCATCACCACGGCCCCGTCGATCCCCACCTGTGGCTGGATCCGGTCCTGGTCGAGGAGTTCATCCCCGCCATCCGCGACGCCGTTCGCGACGCCGAGAAACGACGCGGTCTGCTCACCGAGGCGGAACAGGCGCGTCTCATCGATGTCGGCGATGAACTGATCGCCAAGGTGGGGAGCTTCCACGAGGTTTCCAAGTCCCGGGTCGGGGACCACAAGGGGAAATACATCGTGACTCATCACGCCGCCTGGGGGCGGCTCGCCTCGCGGTACGGGTTGCAGGTCGCCGCCGTGTTGCGGCCGATCGAGACGAGCGAGCCGACACCTGCCGCCATCGCGGCGGCGATCGAGGCAATCAAGCGTGAGAACGTGCGGGCCATCTTTGTCGAACCGCAGTTCGACCGGGCGGCAGCCAAGAAAGTTGCGGATGCGACCAATGTCAATGTCTGCTCGCTCGACCCCATCGGGGACGGCGATTGGTTCGAGATGATGCGGCGAAACATCCTCGTCCTGGAGACATGCCTGGGCTCGCGCGAGGTCATGAAGCCCGGGAGCACCGGAGCGCCGCCGGCGCCGACCCAGGGTGCTGCTCCCGAGCCGCCCCGGGCCCCCGGCCGTTGAAGGCATCTAAACTCCCGCCGATGGCCACCCTTCCGCAGCCCGAAGCACGACCGCTCGCGCTGCGGTACGAGAGCGTTTCCTTTGCCTACCCGGGCGGCGGGAGCGGAGCATCCGCGGGCCGGCCGGTCCTCGAGAACATCACGCTCGATGTACGCGAGGGCGAGCGGCTGGGCATCCTCGGCCCCAACGGGGGCGGTAAATCAACGCTCCTGAAGCTCACGCTGGGCCTCCTCCGCGGCCACACCGGGACCATCCGCGTGTTCGGGCTCGATCCGAATCAGGCCCGGCGGCAACGGCTCATCGGGTACGTGCCGCAGAAGATCGAGGCGGAACTTGCCTTTCCCATCAGCGTGCGGCAGGCCGTCGGCATGAGCGCTTCGCTCGGACTGAGCCCATGGCGTCGGGCCCCCGGGTCGGTGCGGGAATCCGTGGCGGAAGCCCTGGAACTCGTTGGAGCGACGCCGCTGGCCGAGAGCCCCATCGGGAAGCTATCCGGCGGGCAGTTGCAGCGGGTCATGATCGCGCGGGCGCTGGCGCGGCGGCCTCGCCTGCTCCTGCTGGATGAGCCCACGGTCGGCATCGACGTCACCGGCCAGCACCGGTTCGCGGAGCTGCTCAGGTCGCTGCACGAACGGCTCGGGCTGACGATCGTGGTGGTGAGCCACGATATCCGGACCATCGCGGCGGGCTCCGACCGGGTTGCCTGCCTGAGCCGGACACTTCATAGTCATGTGGCTCCCGAGGGCCTGACGCCCCAGGTGCTCGCGGACGTCTTCAGCCACGATGTGGCCGCGATCTTCGGGGATGTTCACGTCGATGCCCATCTGGCCGCGGAGTGCCCCGCCCCCGAGGAGCACTCTCACGATTGCGGGTGCGACCACAGCGCCCCGACCTCAGCCAGCGATCAGAGGCCGGCATGAATCAGTTCCGAGACCTGCTGCCGCTGTACTAC
>JAEYVB010000104.1 GCA_023429345.1 Planctomycetota bacterium | reverse complement strand
GCTGCACGAAGCACGCAAAGTCCGCCACGTTCAGGACGGGGGGCGAGGTGCTCCCGTCGCAGTTCGGGTAGCAGCCCCCGCCGGGGGCCGCGGCCAAGGTGATCGTTTCGCGCCGGCAGCCCACGACGCCGGTGGTGGTCGTGATGCGGATCTCCGGGAATGGGTGGGCCGGGTCCATCGGAACAAACCCGCTATCGAAATGGTTGATCACCGTGAGCGGGCCGATCGTCAGGTCAAGCTCCAGGCGCTGCACCAGGGCGAACTCGCCGCCGATGGTGTAGATGCCGCTCCCGCTCATGGCCGTCGGCGCCTCCGGGATATCGGCGGTCCACGCGAGCACCGACACCGTGTAACGGGTAACGAACGGGTTCGAATCGAGAAAGGAGAGCGAGAAATCCCCGTGCAGGGCGCCCGCCTGCTGCGACGGAGGGCACAGGCAGGGGGGCAGGCAGAACTCCCGCACGATCCCCGAGCCCGGCCCGAGCGAGTAGTCGACGGCCTGCCCGAGCGCGACGGAACTCTGGGCGAGGACGAGCGGCAGAATGGCAATGTTCCGCATGGGACGGTCCTCCACGCGTAGTGTGCCGCGATCCGGCCGCGTTGTCCAGACAATTCGCAGGGAGGTCGGCCGCGCCCTCACTTCCCGCGCCTAGCCATGTACTCGATGAGATCGATCTGGGAGATGATCCCGAGAATATGGCCCCCATCGACGACCAGAGCCACCTGATCCGTCTCGAAGATTTTGAACAACTCTTCCAGCCGCCCCTTCGGGTAGATCAGCCCGCCGGCGGGCTGGGCGATGGTTCTGACAGGGCTCTCCGGTGTGACGGATCCATGGTGGAGGCCCCGCAGGAGGTCCACCTCGTGCACGATCGCTACCGGCTTGCCCCCGTTGTCCACCAGCGGGATCTGCGAAACGCCGAACTTCCGCAGCTTCTCAACCACTTCCGCGATGCTCTCGTCACCGGTCGCGGTGATGACCTCGCGCTGCCGTCCGCGGAGCAGGTCCTCGACCAGCCCCAGCTCCGGGCCCTTCTCCATGAATCCGTGGTCCCGCATCCAGGCGTCGGAGAGGAACTTGGTGATGTACCGGGTGCCGCTGTCCGGGAGCACCGTGACCACCGTCTTGCCGGGCCCGAGTTTCCGCGCGACCTGCATGGCCGCGTGCACATTGGAGCCCGAAGACCCGCCGCAGAACAGGCCCTCCTCGCGCACCAGCCGGCGGGCGACGTCGAACGACTCCCGGTCGTTGACCTGGATCATCTCGTCGACCACGGAGTAATCCATCGCCTCGCAGAGAATGTCCTCGCCGATCCCCTCGACCTTGTAGACGTGCGGTGTGGGCATCGTCTTCGTGTAGAAGTAGTGGTAGTGCACGCTCCCGATCGGATCGACGCCGACCACCCGGATGCTCGGGCGGTGCTCCTTGATGTACCGCCCGACGCCCGAGACCGTCCCGCCCGTCCCCGTCCCGGCGACGAACGCGTCGAACTTCCCGCCGTCGGTGTCGCGCCAGATCTCCGCGCCCGTCAGATGGTAGTGGGCCGCGATGTTGTCCTTGCAGTGGTACTGGTTGACGTAGAACGAGTTTTTCGTCTCGCGGGCGATGCGCTTGGCGGTCTCGACATAGTGCTGGGGTGAGTCGCCGGGCACGTCCGTGGGGGTGATCACCACCTCCGCCCCGAAGCTCTTGAGCATGTTCACCTTTTCCAGGCTCATCTTGTCCGGCATGGTGAAGATGCAGCGGTACCCCCTTACCGCCGCCCACATCGCCACGCCCAGGCCGGTGTTGCCCGAGGTGTTCTCGACGATCGTCCCTCCCGGCCGAATTTCCCCCCTCCGCTCGGCCTCGTTCAGGATGTACATCGCCATCCGGTCCTTGATGGAGCCGGTGGGGTTCATGTACTCGCACTTTACAAGGATGGTCGCCATCCCCGGTTCCACCACCTTGTTCAGTCGGACCAAGGGGGTGTTGCCGACAGCATCGAGAATGGTGTTCTTTACGTTCATGGGCTTGCTCCAGCGGGGCCGCGGCCGCGGGGCCGCCCGGGTCCTGCACGATAGCCCGGGCGGGCTGCGTATGGTTTCCACCCGTCCCCAGGAACCCCCGACATGTCCCACCCTGAGCCGTCAACCCGCTTCGGCACCCTCGCCATCCACGCCGGTCAGACCCCCGACCCGACCACCGGGGCGATCATGACCCCGATCTACCAGACCTCGACGTACGCCCAGGCCAGCCCGGGCGTGCTCAAGGGCTACGACTATTCGAGGTCGGGCAACCCGACCAGGGCGGCCCTCGAGGCCAACCTCGCCGCGCTCGAGGGCGGCCGCTTCGGCCTGTGCTTCTCCTCCGGCCTCGCCGCGATGGATTGCATGCTCCACACCCTGAGCGCTGGAGATCACGTGGTCCTCTGCGACGATGTTTACGGCGGCTCGTTCCGCATCCTGGACAAGGTCTACAAGCAGCTCGGCATCGCCACCACCCGGGTCGATATGAGCGATCTGAAGGCAACGGAGGCCGCGTTCCGGCCCGAGACCAGGCTCGCCTGGATCGAGACGCCCACCAACCCCATGCTGAAGGTCATCGACATCGCGGCCGTGGCGAAGCTCGCCAGGGCCCGCGGGGCCGTCAGCGTGGTGGACAATACGTTCGCCACGCCTTACCTCCAGAACCCCCTCGCCCTCGGCGCGGACGTGGTCCACCACTC
>JAEYVB010000061.1 GCA_023429345.1 Planctomycetota bacterium | reverse complement strand
TGCCCGCCGGCGTCTGGGGCGGCGTGGGCTTATTCAGATTCGAGATCATGAAGAACAGCAGCAGGCCCGCGGCCACCAGCCCGACCCCGACGACCGACCATTTCGTGGAGTTCTTCTTCGACGTCGTGCTGGCCATGCGGTCGCTCCGGGGGACTGGGGGCTCGGGGAGTCAGGGGTGGATTGGAGCACCTCCGGGGGCCGCTGTCCAGTGGCGGACCCCATCCCTTTGCCGCCCGGGTCGATGCCCGGCCGTCGGCCGATCGCAAGCGCCACGCCATGCCCGGCTTGTCGCTACTCCTCCTCCGCCCGGGGCTTGTACGCCGCGATGACCTCCTGCTGGACGTGCGGGGGCGTGTGCTCGTCGTGGCTGTAATCCATGCTGAAGCTGCCCTGGCCGGCGGTCATGCTCTTGAGCTCGTTCGAGTAGTTCTGGAGTTCGCCCAGGGGCGCCACCGCGCGGACCAGGCAGGTGTCGGGGCCGATCAGCGTCGAATCCTGCACGCGGCCGCGCTTGGTCGAGATGTGCCCGGTGATATCCCCCATGTAGCGGCTGGGCGCGGTGACCTCGATGGTCACGAAGGGCTCGAGGAGCTTGGGCTTGGCCTTGCTCACGGCGTCGATAAAGGCCTTCTTGCCGGCGGTGATGAAGGCGATCTCTTTGGAGTCCACATCGTGGTATTTGCCGTCGTAGAGGATGGCTTTGACGCCGGTCATGGGGTAGCCGGCGATGGCCCCATCGGCCATGACCATGCGGATCCCCTTCTCGACGGCGGGCCAGTACTGCCGCGGCACGGTGCCGCCGACAACCTCGCTGTCGAACTCGAACCCCTCGGGGTGGCCCTCCGGGAGCGGCTCGACGCGGAGGTAGACCTCGCCGAATTGCCCCGCGCCGCCGGTCTGCTTTTTGTGGCGGTGGTGGCCGTCGGCCTTGGACGTGATGGTTTCCTTGTACGCGGTCTTGGGGGTGGACGTGTTCAGCTCGATGTTGCTGTTGGCCTTGAGTTTCTCGAGGATGACGCGGAGGTGGAGCTCGCCGAGGCCGCGGATCACCGTCTGCTTGGTCGCGGCGATGCGGTCGACCATGAAGCAGGGGTCCTCCTGGACGAGCTTGGCGTAGGCGGTCGAGAACTTCGCCTCGTCGGCGTGGTTCTTCAGCTCCACGGCCTGGCCGTACATGGGCTTGGGCAGGGGCAGCGGCACCAGTCGCACGCCGTCGTGCTCGTGGGAGTCGTGCAGGACATCGTTGAAGTGCAGCTCCTCGATCTTGGCGACAGCACCGATGTCGCCGGCGACGAGCTCGTGCACCTCGACGTGGTCCTTCCCCTGGAGCTTGAACATGTGCCCGATGCGCACCGCCTTCTTCTGGTCGTTGATGAAGAGCTCGGCCTTGGCCTTGACGGTCCCGCTGTGCACCCGCAGGAAGGCCAGCTTGCCGACGAAGGGGTCCGCGGTGACTTTCCAGACGTGCGCGACGATCTTCGCGGCCGGGTCGGGCTTGGGGTAAAACTCCTGCGGCTCGCCCTTGTCACCCGAGGGCGAGACGGGCGTGTACTCGAACTCCGGCGGCTGGACCTCGACGGGGCTGGGGCAGAGATCGGCGAAGATATGAAGCAGGTCCTCGGCTCCGACCCCGGTCTTCGCGCTCACGAAGCAGATCGGGATCAGGTGGGCCTCCTCCAGGCATTTCTCGAAGGCGGCGTGGAGGTCCTCCGGGCTGAACGCCTCGCCCTTCTCGAGGTAGGTCTCCATCAGCCGCTCCTCGACCTCGACGATCTGCTCGATGATCGCCTTGTGGGCGTCGGCCACGGCGGAGAAATCGGCGGCGTTCCCCGCGTCGTCGGTGCCGTCGTGATCGAAGACATTGATCACCTCCTTCCGGCCCGACGCGGGGAGGTTGATCGGCAGGCAGGTCGAGCCGAACTGCTCGCGCAGCTGCTCGACGAGGCCCTCAAGGTCCGCCTCCGCGGCCTCGATTTTGTTGACGATGATCATCCGCGGGATCTTGCGCTCGGCGGCGATGCTCATCATGCGGCGCGTGATGCTGTCGATGCCGCGGACGGCGTCCACCACGACGGCCACCGTCTCGACCGCCGGCAGGGCGCCGATCGCGTGGCCGAGGAAGTCGCCCAGCCCCGGCGTGTCGATCAGGTTGATCAGGTGGTTGTGGAAGCGCAAGTGCACCACGTGAGCCTGCAGCGTGTGCTTGTGGTGCTTCTCGGTGTCCGTGTACGTGCTGACGGTGTTCCCCTCCTCCACCGTCCCCATCCGCTTCAGGTGCACCCCCGCTCCCCCGCCCTCGCTCCCGCCCACTTCGCTCGCCGTGAACAGGAGCCGTTCCACCAGCGTGGTCTTGCCCGCCAGGTTCTGGCCCACGAGGGCGATGTTGCGGATGTCGGATGGAGAGGGGGTGGTGGTGGGGACCGCCATGGGAGCCTCCTTGCCGGCCAAGCCGGCCGAGAGATCGCCCGGTGCGGGCCCCGAAAAGGCCCGCGCGGGGCTGGGGTGCGGCCACGGCACAGAACCGGGGCCATGATTCCAGTGTACGGGCTGGGTCAAGGGCCAAGAACCCGATCCGGCGGCCGCCAACACTCTTCGGGGTGAAATCCGGCTCATGGCCGGGAAAGGATGTATGCCCGATCTCCGAGTGCTGCTGGCCTTCAACGCCCGGTCCGGGCGGGGACGGGGAGCGCGGGCCGCGCGGTCTGTCACTGCCGCGCTCGACGGTCAGATCATCAACAGCCGAGCGTGCCGTATGCGCATGCTGGAGGTTGGGCCGGGCGTCGATGTCGGGGCCGCCCTTGCGGGCTCGGACGTCCTGGCCATTGCGGGGGGCGATGGCTCGGTCCATCACCTCGCGCCGACCGCGGCCGCGGCGGGGGTGCCGATCTACCACATCCCGTGCGGGAACGAGAACCTGCTGGCCCGCGAGTTCGGCATGGACGACGCGCCGGGGACCCTCCGGCGCGCCCTCGACGCGTGGGATGTGCGGCGGATGGATGTCGCGGACTACGACCTGAACGGTGTCCCGGGCATGTTCCTTCTGATGTGCAGCTTCGGGCCCGACGCGAGCGTGATCCACCGCCTCGCGGCGGCCCGGACCAGGCCGATGGGGCACGCGGCGTACTTTGAGCCGGTGCTGCGGGAACTGCTGGCGCCGCGCTACGCCCGGCTGAGCGTCCTGGTGGATGGCGAGGCGGTGGTCGCCCACGAGCCGGGGGTGCTGCTGATCGCCAACAGTCGGCAATACGCCCTGCGGGTTGACCCGGCGTCGCGCGCCGAGGTCAACGATGGACTGCTTGATATCGTTTTTCTTCCGTGCTCCAGCCGCTGGGGCGTCGCGGCGTGGGGACTCCGTTCCCGCCTCCGCCGGCACCACGACCATCCGCGCCTGATCTATCGCCGCGCCCGCGTCATAGAGATCGCGACCGATTCGGGCCCCATGCCCTTTCAGCTGGATGGGGAACGGCCGGGCTGCTCGGGCGGCATCGTCGAGCGGTCGATGCGGATCGAGGTCCGGCCCGGTGCCCTGCCCGTCCTCGTGCCGCCACGCTGATCTACGACAGGATCGACCCGAAGCCCAGGGCACGCCGCAGGTCGGCGATCTGTCCCGTGTGCATGCCGTTGCGGAAGACCATCCGGGGGATCATCAGCGAGAGCGGGATCTCGGCCTTCCCCACGCCGCTCGTTCCGCGAGTTTTTCGGCCGTGGCGCTGCGGGCCGCGGCCGCCAGGCGGTCGCACGCGTGGTCGTAGATCTCAATGCAGCGGGCGAGCGCGGGGTACTCGGGTGCTGCATCGGTGGGTCGCGAGCCGAAGGCGACGAGCTCGGTTCCGAATCGATCGGGAGCGTTCGAGCCCGGCGGGGAGGGAGGGGCGAGCCCGGCGTGGAAGTCGGAGGTTGGCATCGGCCGGCCGTCCAACTTCTCCGAAACGCGGTGCATGGTGAGGGCGCAGTGGCCCAGGCACCAGGCCACGTGGTTGGGGAGACCCGGCGCCTGGCGGGTGTGGGATTCGTCGGTGAACCCGACGAGGTAGCGGCCTATGAGTTGCTTGCAGGCGAGTACCGAATCGGCGAGAGCGTCTTGCGTGCGCATACGGGAAGGGTACGAAAAAGCCCCGGTCCGGGCCGGGGCTTCGCCGTGCGTCAGGAACTTCAGGCGGTCAGTTGGCGGAAACGTAGGAGAACTTCTGCCCGCCCACGCTCGCCTCGTACATCAGGCCCGCGTTGGTCTGGGTGAAGATGGCCATGTTGTCCTTGAAGTTGGTGCCCGCGGCCGCCCCTGCCTTCAGGGCCACCGCCGAGACCTGGGCTGAGAACTCGAGCTCGCCCGTCTTGAAGCGGTCCACGGCGGCCTGGTTCTCGAAGACGATCAGCTCGGAATACTCCTGGCCGCCGAGCTGGAAGCCGATCGAGGCCTGCGACAGGTCCGCGAAGCCGACGACCCGGCCGTTCTCGTAGAGAACGCCCTTGCCGTAGGCGCCGCCGACGCCGATCCCGCCCTTGCCCACCGAGGGGAAGATCGCGTACCCGGCTCCGCGGTTGATGAAGTCCTGGAGGCTGGGGTCGTTGGACTTCATTTCGGCGAGGGTGGCCTCCGCATCCTGAACCAGGGCGTCACGCCCCTCCTCGGTCTTTGGGGCTGTCGAGCACCCGATAAGGGCGGCGGACAGGCACAGGGTCATCACCAGCATCATCAGCAGCTTCATCATCTTCTCCTTGGGGTGTACCGGCTGAT
>JAEYVB010000006.1 GCA_023429345.1 Planctomycetota bacterium | reverse complement strand
CCACCGTCGTCATCCCCGACCCGGTGGACATCAACGGCATCATGGCCGATGTGAAGCCCGACGGCCGCGTGAAGTTCCCGGAGAAGAACGCCCCCGCCGACGCCGAGCTCGCGCAGGCCGTCATCGAGTTCGCGAGCAACTTTGCCAAGGGCGACGCGGCCGCAGTGCAGGGAAACCTCGCGCCCGAGAGCCGAGCGATCCTCGATTCGCTCGTCGCCGACGGCGCCTGGTCGGAAGAAACGGGCAAGATCGAGCAGGTCCGCATCGTGCAGCTCTCGCCACTGCAGGAGACGGATGTGCAGCGTGCGACCGTCGTGATGGCCATCCAGGCCCCCGGCGGCGCCTACCCGCTGGCCTGGGAGGCCAAGCGCGACGGCTCCGGCTGGATCTTCAAGAGCCTGACGACCGAGGACAAGGTCCTTGCCCGGGCCTCGGATTTCGACAACCAGAGCGTTCGTTATGGGAGCTCCGCGATGGCGTCGAGCTCCTTCGGTAACGAGTCCGGCTCCGGCAGCGATGAGCCCGATGGAGCGCCCGAAGAAGACCCCGCCACCACGGGCGAGCCCGAGGAGAAGGACGACGGCCCCATCAAGAAGCAGACGCCGGGCGGGCCCATCGAGATCCCGCGGGCACCCGGCAGCGGTTCCCGGTAACGCTCGAGCGGACGGGACACCGCGAGCACGCATGCGGCGGCCCCCCGGGGCGGTCCATCTCACGCCGCGAGCCCGATCAGCCGTCAGACACACTTCAGTCGCGGAGCACTCAGTGGCAGCAGCATCGCTCAAGCCCGATCAGCGCGTGGCGGTCGTCACCGGGGCCTCGCGCGGCATCGGCCGCGCCATCGCCCTGCGGCTCGCGCGGGATGGCCGGCACGTGGTCCTCGTGAGCCGCTCCGCCGGCCCGCTCGCGGACCTCGCCGCCGAGATCGACGCCCAGTTCGGCCCCGGATCGGCCTCCTTCAAGGCAGTGGATGTCGGCGATAGCGCCGCCTTCGCCAAGGCCCTCGAAGAGGTCATCGCCGACCTCGGCCGCCTCGACATCCTGGTGAACAACGCCGGGATCACCAAGGACGGCCTCCTGCTGCGCATGAGCGACGACGACTGGAACGCCGTGCTCCAGACCAACCTCACCAGCGCCTTCGTCGCCTGCCGCGCCGCCGCCCGGGCCATGATGAAGCACCGCTTCGGCCGCATCGTGAACATCGCCTCGACCAGCGGCGTCGTCGGCAACGCCGGCCAGGCCAACTACGCCGCGGCCAAGGCCGGCCTGATCGGCTTCTCCAAAACCGTCGCCCGCGAGCTTGGCAGCAAGGGCATCACCTGCAACGTGGTCGCCCCCGGCTTCATCGAGACCGACATGACCGCCAACCTGCCGCCGCAGGTCAAGGACGGCGTCATGGCGATGATGGCGGTCAAACGCTTCGGTGTCGGCGAGGACATCGCGGCGGCCGTCTCGTACATGACCAGCGACGAGGCCGGCTTCCTGACCAGCCAGATCCTGTGCGTCGACGGCGGCATGACGATGGTGTAGTGATCGCCCCCCAGAGGACCGATGGGTCCCCTGGGTCCTATCTGCCAAACAGAAAACCCCGCGCCATGCACGGGGTTCTTCGTTGCCAAGGCAGTCTGTCGATCACACCGAGAAGCTCGACCCGCACCCGCAGCTCGTATTCGCGTTCGGGTTGTTGAACACGAAGCCCCGCCCCATGATCTCGTCGCGGAAATCGACCGTCGTGCCGTTCAAGTACAGCATGCTCTTGGGATCGGCGATGATCTTGATCCCGTGCTGGTCGAAGAGCTCGTCCGTGTCCTTCTGCGTCTCGGTGAGGTCCAGCACGTAGCTGAAGCCCGAGCACCCGCCGCCCTTGACCCCCACCCGGAGGCGGACCTTCTCGGCGTCCAGCTCCTGCTGCTGGATGATGCTCTTGATCTCCCGGGCGGCGCTCTCCGTCAGGAAGACGCCGTAGCCGGTCTCGGGGGTCTGGGTCTGGGTGCTCGCGGTGCTCATGGGTGTTCCTGTGGATTCGGTCGTTGATACTACGTCGCAGGTGCGGCCTCTGTGCGGCCGCGGGGAGGTCCGGGGCGGTTTCCCTGATCCGGTAACTACGCCCCGGGGGGCCGCGGCCGTCAGTGAGCGCTCGCGGCCTGCCGCTGCTCGACGGGGAGGTTGTTCTTCTTCTTGTAGTCGTTGATCGCCGCCCGGATGGCGTCCTCGGCCAGCACCGAGCAGTGGATCTTGACCGGCGGGAGGCTGAGCTCCTCCACGATCTGCGTGTTCTTGATCGCCAGGCCGTCGTCCAGGCTCTTGCCCTTCAGCCACTCGGTCGCGAGGGAGCTCGACGCGATCGCCGAGCCGCAGCCGAAGCACTTGAACTTGGCATCCTCGATGACGCCGGTCTCCTGGTTCACCTTGATCTGGAGCTGCATGACATCCCCGCACTCGGGCGCCCCGACGAGGCCGTAGCCGATATCGGTGCGCTGCTTGGCCTCGGCGGTGGTGCCGAAGGCCCCAACGTTGCGCGGGTTCTCGTAGTGGTCGATGATCTTGGGTCCGTATGCCATGGCTTCGCTCCAAAGGGCCAGATAGCAAGATCGCCAAATGGCCAGATGTGTCGTGATTCAGGTCCGTCCCGATCGTCTCCGATTTGCCATTGGGCCCTCTGCCACCTGGCCCTTCTCAATCGTGCGCCCACTCCACCTTGCTGATGTCGATGCCTTCCTTGTGCATGTCGTACAGCGGCGAGAGCTCCCGGAGCTTGGTCACCGCGGTCACGACCTGCTCGGCCGTGTAGTCGACCTCCTCCTCCGTCGTCCAGCGTCCCAGGCTGAAACGCAGCGAGCTGTGGGCCAGCTCGTCCCCCACGCCCAGCCCCTTGAGGACGTAGCTCGGCTCCAGGCTCGCGCTCGTGCACGCGCTCCCGCTCGACATCGCGATGTCCTTGCACGCCATCATCAGGCTCTCGCCCTCGACAAACCCGAAGCTGATGTTCGTCAGGTGGGGCAGCCGCTTCTCGGGGTGCCCGTTGATGTGCGTGTTGTCGAGCCGCGTGGTGATGGCGGTCTCCAGCCTCTTGCGCAGCTTCAGCAGACGCTCGCCGTCCTTGTCCATCTCCTGGCGGGCGATCTCGCAGGCCTTGCCCAGGCCCACGATCCCCGTAACGTTGAGCGTGCCCGAGCGGAAACCCCGCTCCTGCCCGCCCCCGTCGATCAGGGCCACCAGCCGCACGCGAGGCTTGCGGCGGCGGACGTAGAGCCCGCCGACGCCCTTGGGGCCGTAGAGCTTGTGCCCGCTGAAGCTCAGAAGGTCGATGTTGTCCTTCTCGACGTTCGTCGGCATCTTGCCGACCCACTGCGTCGCGTCGGTGTGGAAAAGAATCCCCTTCTCGTGGCAGAGCTTCCCGATCTGCGGGACCTCGTTGATCGTGCCGATCTCGTTGTTGGCCCACATGATCGTCACGAGAATCGTGTCGTCCCGCAGCGCCCCGCGGACCAGGTCGGCCGTGATGATGCCGTCCTCGCCGGGCTCGAGGTACGTGACCTCGAAGCCCTCCTTCTCCAGGCGCTTGCACGGGTCGAGCACCGCCTTGTGCTCGATGATGCTCGTCACGATGTGCCCGCGCGGTTTGCCGCTGCCGACGGGCGCCTTCTCGTACATGTACGCCCCGCCCTTGATGGCGATATTGTTGCTCTCCGTCGAGCCGCTGGTGAAGACAATCTCTTTCGCGTCGGCGCCCAGCAGCGCAGCGCACTGCGCGCGGGCCGTGTCGACGCCCGCCTCCGCCTCCCAGCCGAAACGGTGGTTGCGGCTGCCGGGGTTACCGAACGTCTTGGTGAAATAGGGGAGCATCGCCTCGACCACGCGCGGGTCGCACGGGGTTGTGGCGGCGTGGTCCATGTAGATGGGGAGTTTCGGGGTCATGTGCATCCTCGGGGCGGGGGTCCGAATCAGGGCGGAATCCCGTATGCTCTTTAGAATCATTCAAGAATAGGGCGGCACCGGCAGCGCGGCGAGCGAAGCCTAGGACCGACTTCGCCCGTTCGGTCCGGGGCCCCGCGGGCATCACTCTTTCGCGGCCGGCTTCCGGTAACGCATCCGGACCTCGTTCCCCGGGGGGAGGTAGTCAATGCTGGCCATGTAGGCCCGCATCAGGAGGAGGCCGCGCCCGCTCGGGACCTCGATATTGCCCTCAAGGGTCGGGTCCGGCACCTCCGCGGGGTCGAACCCGGGGCCGCGGTCACGTACACGGAGGTGGACCTCCACCTCGTTCACCGAGTACTCAAAGTCGATCGGGGTGGACTCCGGGAGCCCCCGATGCCCGTGCCGGAAGGCGTTGGACACCGCCTCTTCGATGGCCAGCCGGAGCGCGAACTTGGATGCCTCGGGGTACTCGTGCCTGGCCGCGGCCGCCAGCACCTGCTGAACCACCCGGTCGATCTGCTCGCGCTGATTGACCAGCTCAACGGAGCCGGAATCGGGTGGGATCGCGTTGCCTTGGGGCATGGGGGTGCTCGACACACCGGCCCCGCCGGGGCAGGGCGCGGGGACGCAGGGCCGCGGGGAGGTCAGGTGAAGCTCTTCAGGGCGTCGGCGGAGGTCTGGTGGATCTCGAAGAGCTTATTGAGCTTGGTGATGACGAAGACCTCGTAGATCTGAGGATCGATATCCGCGAGGCGGAGTTGGCCCCCGGCGGAGCGGATCCGGTTGTTGATCGTGATCATCGTCCCCAGGGCCGCCGAGGACAGGTGGTCCACGTTGGTGAAGCTGATGAGGAGCTTGGGCTTGGGCTGGGCGTCGATGATGGAGGAGATCTCCTCGCCGATCGCCTGGATGTTGGCCTCGTCGAGGATGTTGCGGTCGATGAACTCGACCTGGACGACATCGCCGATGCGTCGGGTTCGAAGGCGGGAGGTTTCGGAGGCCACGGCTGACTCCTAATCGGGAAGCGGCAGAGGGGCTAGCATAATGCCGATCGAGCCCGCCGGCCACGCGGGGAGCATCGGGAAATCGCGGGGGGGTCGATTCCGAACAAGGGGCCGGGCCCGGGGCCGACGCCTTGAGCCTTCTTCGGGGTCTAAACTTGGGCCCCTTCCGGAGCCCCCGTCTTGACCCTATTGATCGCTCAAATCGCGCCTTGGCTTTCCGGCGCTCTGGTCATCCTGTTCCTGTTTATCTGCATCCTGCTGATCCTGGCGGTGCTGATCCAGCGTCCCGCGGGCGGGGGCCTGAGCGGCGCGTTCGG
>JAEYVB010000399.1 GCA_023429345.1 Planctomycetota bacterium | reverse complement strand
CCCCTCCCCACTGGCAGCACCGCCCTGGTCCCGGCCACCTCCGAGGCGACCCTCGCCGCCGAGGGAGACACCCGGATCCTGGTCACCGTCGTCAAGGGCGGCCGCGCCGCCGCCCCCGACCTCGCCCAGACCTGAACCAGGTTTCAGGGGCTTCGGGTACGCTCTCGGCCATGCTCAGGACCCTCCCCTCGGTGCGCGCCCTCGCGCGCGGTCTCGTCGGTCTCTCCGCTCTTGCCGCCGGCATGGCCGCGGCCCAGCCCGCCGCGCAGTCGCCGCTCACGCCGCCCGCCAACGGCGTCCGCCGCGCCGACAGCACGTGGCACGCGATCACCAGCGCCACCGTGCACCCGCGCCCGGGCGAGACCCTCACCGACACGACCATCATCATCAAGGACGGCCGCATCGTCGCCATGGGCCCGAGCGACGCGACGCGCACAGACGGCTGCCAGGTCTGGGACGCCAAGGGCCTCCACATCTACGCCGGCTTCATCGACGCCTACGTCGAGGTCGACGCCCCCCAGCCCGACGCCACCGCCCCCGGCGTGCACTGGAACAGCCGCGTCACCCCGCAGCGCACCGCGCTCGACGGCGCCGGCATCAGCTCCGCCAACGCCGAGGCACTCCGCCGCATGGGCTTCACGGCCGCGGCCATCGCGCCCACCGGCGGCATCTTCCGCGGCAGCAGCGCGGTGGTGAGCCTCGCCGCGCCGATCAGCGACCTCAGCGCCGATCGCCCCCCGGTCTACGCCGAGAACGCCTACCAGGTCGTCGGCCTCTCCGGCGGCGGGTTCGGGGGCGGCGGCGGCGAACGCCCGGAGCGCCCGGATTACAGCCGCTGGCCCGGCTACCCCAACTCGCAGATGGGCGCGATCGCCCTCATCCGCCAGACGCTCATCGACGCCGACTGGCAGGTCGACGCCCGCGAGGCCGGCGCGACGATCGCCCCCAACGCCATCGACCACATCGCCAAGGCATCGCCCGGCGCTCCGCCCCCGTTGCGCCTGGTCTTCGACACCAGCGACGAGCTCGAGGCCCTCCGCTCCGCCAAGATCGCCAAGGAGTTCAAGCGCGACGCCGTCCTCCTCGGCTGCGGCACCGAGTTCCGCCGCCTCGAGGCCATCGCCGCCGACAAGCTCCCCATCATCCTGCCCCTCGCCTACCCCCGCACGCCCGACGTCGCCGGCGTCGGCAGGGCCGACAGCGTCGAGCTCGCCGAGCTCATGGCCTGGGAGCAGGCGCCCACCAACGCCCGCCGACTCGACGCCGCCGGCCTCACCATCGCCCTCACCACCAGCAAGGCCCGCGGCCGCGGCGAGTTCACCGAGAACCTCGCCAAGGCCATCAAGCACGGCCTCCCCGCCGAGCGCGCCCACGCGATGCTCACCACTGCGCCCGCCGAGCTCCTGGGCCTCTCCGATTCCATGGGCACGATCGAGCCCGGCAAGACCGCCAACCTCATCGTCGCCGATGGAGACCTCTTCGACCCCTGGGGCAAGCCGGGCGAGAACGCGGAGGACGACAAGAACGCCGAGCCGAAGGAAGAAGGCAAGCCCGAGCAGCCCGCCGCGGGCGGTGAGAAGACCGCCGACGCCGCGGCCGCCGACGGCGACAACCAGAACCCCCGCGCGTCCACCCGCCGCGCCCGCATCCGCGACGTCTGGGTCGACGGCCGCCGCCACGAGATCTTCGCCCCGCCGGCCAAGCACGCGGTCGGCACCTGGGCCCTCACCGACTTCAACGGCCAGCCCCAGGAAGAGAGCGGCCCCGAGGCGATCCTCATCGCCATCACCGACAGCAACGCCGTCACCTACCGCCACCAGGGGAAGACCGGCCGCGCCACCGGCATCCGGGCCCAGGACAACCGCCTCCAGTACTCCCTCGACAGCAAGGAACTCTACGACATCCCCGCGGTGCTGAACATCGCCGCCATCATCGAGGGCGAGACCATGCACGGCATGACGCCCATGCCCGACGGCACGATCGCCCGCTGGACCGCCAAGCGCGTCAGCAAAGAGTCCACCCTTCCGAGCGAGCGCGGCCGCGCCGGCCGCGGCGACCGCGACCGCGGCGACGCCGGCGAGCAGGCCCAGCCCCGAGCGCCGCGCACCCCCGCGGCCGAGTCCTACCGCCTGACGACGCTGGACGACCGGCCCGCGCCGGCCCCGCAGGGCGTCATCGCCATCGCCGAGGGGTCCGTCACCGTCACCGCCGAGGGCGCCTCCGCCGAGGGCCGCGGCGTGAAGACCGAGGGCACGATCGTCGAGTACACGCTCGACATGAAGACCTTCGGCGGCGAGGGCTCGGTCAAGGTCACCGGCGAGCGCGACGGCGCCACCTTCGCCGGCTCCATGCTCCTCCCCGACGGCTCCACGCACACTTTCCGCGCCGAGCGCATCGATCGGCCCCGCGCGGCCGCCGAGCGTCCCGAGCCCCGCAAGACCCCCGAAGAGACCGAGCGCGAGGCCATCGCCGCCATCCCCGAGAAGCTCGGCCACCCCTTCGGCCCCTACATGCTCGAGTCGCTGCCGCCGCAGGAGAACATCGTCTTCACCAACGCCACGATCTGGACCGCCGGCCCCGAGGGCACGATCGAGAACGGAGCCCTCTACATCAGCGAGGGCACCATCCGCTTCGTCGGCACGAGCAGCGACTGGGACAAGTGGCTCGCCAACAAGCGCCTCGCCAACCTGCAGACCATCGACTGCAAGGGCAAGCACATCGCGCCCGGCATCATCGACTGCCACAGCCACACCGGCATCAGCCGCGGCGTGAACGAGAGCGGTCAGGCCGTCACCTCCGAGGTCCGGATCGGGGACGTCACCGACCCCGACGCCATCTCCTGGTACCGCCAGCTTGCCGCCGGCGTCACCGCGGTCAACAACCTGCACGGCTCGGCCAACGCCATCGGCGGGCAGAACCAGATCAACAAGATCCGCTGGGGCGTCCCTCACCCGGACCAGATGCACTTCGAGGGCGCCAAGCCCGGCATCAAGTTCGCCCTCGGCGAGAACCCCAAGCACAGCAACGCCGGCGACCGCAACACCACCCGCTACCCCCAAACCCGCATGGGCGTCGAGGCCCTCATCCGCGACCGCTTCACCGCAGCGCGGGAATACCAGAATCGCAAGCGGGCGGCGGCCGACCTCCGCGCACCGGGGCTCACAACCGCAACATCGGACCCCGCCGCGCTGGCCGAGTTCACCGCCCCTTCGCTCCCCCCCCGCCGCGACCTCGAGCTCGAAGCCCTCGCCGAGATCCTCGCCGGCGAGCGCCTCATCCACTGCCACAGCTACCGCCAGGACGAGATCCTGATGCTCTGCCGCGTGGCCCAGGACTTCGGCTTCAAGATCGGCACTTTCCAGCACATCCTCGAGGGCTACAAGGTCGCCGACGAGATCGCCAAGGTCGCCCTGGGCGCCTCCGGCTTCAGCGACTGGTGGGCCTACAAGGTCGAGGTGCAGGACGCCATCCCCCAGGGCGGCCCCATCATGCACGAGCAGGGCGTCGTCGTCAGCTACAACTCCGACAGCGACGAACTCGCCCGCCGCCTCAACACCGAGGCCGGCAAGGCCGTCAAGTACGGCGGGCTCGACCCCGAAGAGGCCATCAAGTTCGTCACGCTCAACGCCGCGAAACAGCTCGCGATCGCCGACCGCGTCGGCTCCCTCGAGGTCGGGAAGGATGCCGACTTCGCCCTGTGGTCCACCACCCCCATCAGCAGCATGGCCCGCTGCGAGGCCACCTACATCGACGGCCGCAGATACTTCTCCCTCGAGCAGGACCGGCAGCACCGCGAGACGATCCAGAAGGAGCGCCACCGCCTGATCCAGAAGGTCCTCGCCCAGGGCTCCCGCGGCGGCAGCGCCGGCCGCGAAAGCCCAGGCGAACGCCCCGCCGGCTTCGGCGGCCGCCGCCGCCCCACCGACGAGCGTGCCGGCATGCTCGAGGAGTACTACCTCGACCTCATCAACCGCGGCGGCGACCCCAACGCCGCACGCCCCGGCGAGTGCGGCTGCGGCCTCCTGCACTAAAAGCACCCATGCCCGCTGCGGACAGCACCATCACGACGCCCGCCCGCCCCCGCCCCGAGGGATCGACGCCCCGCGCCCCGGGTGCGCCCATCGCCGTCTCCCACGAGTGCCCCAACCTCGGCACCTTCGCCGAGCACCGCCGCGGCCAGGAGCGGCTGATCTCCCACTTCCACGACCTGCTCTTCGCCGAGCCTAATCTCCGCGGGCGGGTCCTCGACATCGGGTGCAGCGACCACTTCGCGCCGGCGGTACGGGGCATCGAGCACATCGCCCGGCAGATCGATGGGATCGACCCCTCCCCCGAGGTCCAGCGGCATCCTTCCCTCACGCTGCGGTGGCAGGACCTCTTCGGCCGGGCCGACATCCCCAAGGGCGCGTACGACCTCGCCCTCGCCTACAACGTCGTCGAGCACATCGCCGACGCCCGCGCGTTCTTCAGCGGCGTCCGCGATGTGCTCCGGCCCGGGGGCGTGTTCTGGGCCTTCACCCCGCACGGCCGGCACCCCTTCTGCAAGCTCTCGCGAACGCTCGAGGTCGTCGGACTCAAGGACGCCTTCGCCAGGCGCAACGAGTCCGTCAACGAGTACCCGGTCTACTAC
>JAEYVB010000398.1 GCA_023429345.1 Planctomycetota bacterium | reverse complement strand
GACTGGGGGAGTGGGGGGCCCGGGTCCGGTGTTAGCGCGGGCCCGCGGCGGGAGAGAGAGCCCGGCGGATTCTCCGGGGCGGCCGTTCGGCCCGTCCCTTCTCGGTTGGAGCACATCCCAAGATTCGGAAGGAGGCACGCCATGGCCCGCGTTCGTGCGCTTTTCCACCCCGATCCGGTGTACATCCCGGGGTCCGGCTACGCCTCGGCAGCGCCCACGCCCGGCGCCGCCCCCGCCTCGACGCCGCCCCTCACGGTCTCGCCCCCAGCGGCGGCAGCCCCCGGGGAGAGCCGCTTCAAACCGCAGGAGCAGCGGATGCCGGGGAGCAACGGGAAGGTGGAGAGCGCCTGGCAGCGGACGCCGGTCTCCACGGGCGCTGGGGCCTGCCACGTCAAGAGCTTCCACTGCAAGCTCACGGGCGAGAGCCTCGAGTTCCTCGACCGGCAGGTGAACGAGTGGCTGGATGCCCACCCCGAGTTCGAGGTGAAGTTCACCTCCGCCACGGTGGGGGCCTGGAGCGGCAAGGCGAGTACCGAGCCCAACCTCATCGTGCAGGTCTGGGTCTGAGCGGCACGGGCTCCCGCGTTCCCGGGCCCCGGCCCCGCTCCCCCGGGGCTGTTTCCCGCTCCCCCGGGAGGCTTCCCCGCCTTGGCCGGGACCAGCGCCGCCATGGAGCGGACGTTCCCCGCCTTGGCGGGGAAGAGCGCCGCCAAGGCGGGGAAGAGCGCCGCCTTGGTGGGGAAGAGCGCCGCCTTGGCGGGGACGAGGGACTCCTTGGCGGGGAAGTTTCCCGCCTTGGCGGGGGAACTCCCCGGGATGGCGGCGCGGCGTCCCGCCTTGGCGGGGAACTTCCCCGGGATGACGGGGAACGGTTCCGGCAAGGGGCGGGCGAGGGGCGCGGGCCGTTCCTGCGCTCGCGGGGCCGCGCGGGCCGATAACGCCGGCATGTGCGGCCTTGTCGGCGTGGTGCGGATGGGGGGCGGGCGGGCCGGGGAGCTCCCCCGGATGGATGCCGCGCGCATCGCCGCCGCCCGGGAGACCATGCGGACCCGGGGACCGGACAGCGCCGGGCTCTGGACGAGTCCGGCCGGGGAGTCCGGGGGGGCGATCATCCTCGGGCACCGCCGCCTGGCGGTGGTGGAGACCTCGGCGGCGGGGGCCCAGCCCTTCGTGTCTTCCGATGGCCGCTACGCCCTGGCGTACAACGGCGAGCTGTACAACGATGCGGAGCTGCGGCGGGAGCTGGCGGCCTCGCGGGTCCTCTTCCGCACCCGCTCCGACACCGAGACGGTGCTGCGGGCCCTGATGGCCTGGGGCGCGGGAGCGCTCCCGAAGCTCCGGGGCATGTTCGCCCTGGCCTTCGCGGACTCGCGCGAGGGCACGGTCCTGCTCGCCCGCGATACGCTGGGGATGAAGCCCCTCTACTGGGCCCGGGCCGGGGACGGCCCGGGGGAGGTGGTCTTCGCCAGCGCCATCCCCGCCCTCTTCTACCACCCGGATCTTGCCCCCCGCCCCGATCCCGTCGGCATCAGCGCCTACCTCTCGACCATCCGGACGACGCTGGGTGACCGGACCCTCTTCAGCGGTGTCCGGGCCCTGCCCCCCGGGGGCACGCTCCTGCTCCGCGCGGACGGGGCAGCGGCGGGGCTCCCCGCGGTCACGGCGGGGGCGATCGCGGAGGAGCCAAGCGGGGGCGGGACGGTGACGATCGACGAGGCCGTCGCGGCCGAGCGGGTGCGGAGGGTGGTGAGCGATGCCGTGCTCCGGCACCTCCGCGCGGATGTCCCGGTCTGCTGCCTGTTGAGCGGGGGGCTGGACAGTTCCATTATCGCGGCGGTCGCCGCGGCAGCGCGGGACAACGCTGCGACGATGCGGACCTACTGCGCGGGGGCGGAGGGGGGCGCCGACTTCGCCGCCGCGCGGCTCATGGCAGCGCAACTCGGCTCGGTGCACACCGAGGCCATCATCACGCGGGATCTCTTTCTGGAGCGATGGGGGGCGATGGTGGAGGCGCTGGGAGCGCCCCTCTCCACGCCCAACGAGGTGGCCATCAATGAGGTGGCCCGCGTGCTGCGGTCAGAGGGGATGGTCGTCGCCCTCAGCGGCGAGGGCGCCGATGAGCTCTTCGGCGGCTACGAGGGCCCGCTGACGGAGGCCGCGGCCTACGAACGTGGGGACAGGGCCGTGCACCCCGGCGAGTTCCAGCTACGGTCGTGCGCCTGGATCGCGCCGGAGCTCAAGGCCGCGGTGCTGAACGATGGCCCCCTGCGGGGGGCGGAGGACGATGCCGCGCTCTTCACGCACTACCGCGAAGAGTTCGTGTCGTTGGCGGCGGGGGCGGCCGAGCCCCTGGCTGCGCATTTGCGCTTCCACCGGCGGATCAACCTCGCGGGGCTGCTGGCGCGCCTCGACACCGCGACGATGCTGGAGTCGGTCGAGGGCCGCACCCCCTTCGCCGACCGCGCGGTGCTCACCCTCGCCGAGTCCCTGCCCATGGACCTCAAGTTCCGCGCCGGGAGCGACCGGGAGCCGGCACAGACCAAGCGGGTGCTCCGCGCCGCCTTCGCCGACATGCTCCCCGAAGAGATCAAGCTCCGCCCCAAGGCCAGCTTCCCGCTCCCCTTCCAGGAATGGATGACCGGCGCGGCGGGTGTGCTGGAAAGCTCGGCCTTCGCCCGGGAGTGGTTCACCGATGCGGCACGGGCGGTGGTGAGGACCGACCCCGCGCGGGCCTGGAACCTCGCCTGGCCGATGCTCAATATCGCCCGCTGGGGCCAGCGCTGGTGGGGGTGATGCGCAATTGGGGCGGGCCCGGGCTTGACTGAGCCGGTGCGCGGCGAATGGTCCCTCATGCCCGAAGAATCGATTTCGACGGCCCAGTGGCTCTACGCCGCGGGCCTGGTCATCGCCGCCATCCTCGCCGGGTTCATCGCCCACCGCGTGCTGTTTGCCCTTGGGCGGAGGGTGGTGGGTCGCCTGCCCTCGCGGCTGGATGATGCCCTCCTCCGCTACTCCTTCCGCCCCGCGGGGCTCCTCTTCCCCGCCCTCGCGGTGCTGCTGGTGGTCCCGCTCCTCAATCTCACGCCGGGGATCGTCGCCGTCACCCGCCACGGCGTGGGGCTGGTGATGATCGCGGCCGGGGCCTGGCTCCTGGTGTCGCTCAGCCAGATCCTCGAGGATGTCCTCAGCCTGAAGTACGATATCGCCGCGGCCGACAACGCCCAGGCCCGGCGGGTGATGACCCAGGCGCGGATCCTGCGGGGCGCGCTGGGGGTCCTGATCTGGATCATCGCCGCGGCGTCGATGCTCATGACCTTCGACGGGGTGCAGGAGCTGGGGGCGAGCTTGCTCGCCTCCGCGGGGCTGGCCGGGATCGCCGTGGGTTTCGCCGCCAAGCCGGTCCTGTCGAACCTGATCGCGGGCATCCAGATCGCCCTCACCCAGCCCATCCGCCTCGACGATGTCGTGATCATCGACGGCGAGTTCGGGCGGGTGGAGGAGATCCGGACGACCTACGTCGTCGTGCGCCTCTGGGACCTCCGGCGGATGATCGTGCCCCTCACCTGGTTCATCGAGAACCCCTTCCAGAACTGGACCTACACCTCCGCCGAGGTGATCGGCTCGGCCTTCCTGGTGGTGGACTACACCGTGCCCGTGGAGGAGGTCCGCGCCGAGCTGAAGCGCATCGTCGAGGCCGCCCCCGAGTACAGCGGGACGGCGTGCGCCCTGCACGTGACGGAGGTGACCGGGCAGGGGGTCCAACTCCGCGCCATCATGAGCGCGCGGAACGCAGGCGCCGCCTTCGACCTCCGCTGCAAGGTCCGCGAGGCGTTGGTGGCCATGATCCGCGAGAAGTACCCCCACGCCCTGAACCGCCTGCGGGTCGAGTTCGACAGCGCAGCGCCGGGCGGGCGCTCCCCCCTGCCCGTCTAGATCGCGGGCGCGGCGGGGAAGACGCGGGCCATCTGGGCCTTGTCCATGGAGAGGTAGGGGTTGCGCTGGTGCGTCATCACCGGGCCGATGATGGTGCGGCTCTCCTCCGGCCACTCCTTGAGGTGGTAGACCATGCAGGTGACGTTGGAGGACCCCAGGCCCACGAAAGCGTCGCACTTCGCGGCGAGCCAGGCGTCGCGGATGACCTCGACGCCCAAGCGGCGCTTGTCGGCGCCCGCAGCGCCCCCGCCCCCCAGGTGCAGCCCC
>JAEYVB010000362.1 GCA_023429345.1 Planctomycetota bacterium | reverse complement strand
CGGCAAGCGCGATCAGGCCGCGCTCGGTCTCCTCCGCGACGGGGAGGATCTCCGCCGCCGGCGGGTGGAAGCTCGTGCCCGGGAGCTCGATTGTCCACCCCATGGAGCCGTAGGTGCCGTAGGTGTAGTCGCGCGAGCCGCCGGAGACGACGTAGAGGATGACAGAGCCCTGGCCGTACTCGTACGTCGTCCCCCGGTGGCCCGCGATGGCGTCGCGCATCTGCTGGCCGAGGTAGTTCATCGTGTGCAGGTGCGGCGGGGGCTGCGTCGTGTATCCCCAGGGCGAGAGGAGCTGCGTGGCGTACGAGTGAACATCGATGTGCGCTCGCAGCCGGCCCTGGGCGCCCAGCGTGTCCACCACGGCGGAGATCGCCTGCGTCTCGGGCTCGGAGAACGCGGCGGACCCGCGGTAGGTCTCGTTGCAGGGGTTGCCGCTCGACCCGTTGTTGTTCCCCCACTGGTAGCCCCAATTGCGGTTCAGGTCGACGCCCATGCACGCCGAGCCCGACACCACGCGTCGGTTCTTCCGCCACATGGGGTCGGTGGTCCAGACGTGGGTGTAGCCGTCGGGGTTGATGACGGGCGCGATGTGAAAATCGATGTTGTCGACGATGGCCGCGATCGCCGGGTCCGTGCCGTAGCGGGTCAGGAGCTGCTCGATGAAGTACATCGTCGTCATCGGGCTGAGCGATTCGCGCGAGTGCTGCGTCCCGTTGATCACGATCGCGGGGCGGCCCGCGGCGATGCCCGGCCCCGTGATGCGGATCATGCGGATGGGCCGGCCCTCGAGGGACTGGCCCATCGTGCTGATCGCCGCGAGCGTCGGGTGCGCCGCCGCGAGTTCGTCGAGTTTCGTCTCGATCTCCGCCAGGTCGCGGAAAACGGCGTACCAGCCGGGGCCGTCCGCCCCCCCGCCCACCCCGAGCGCCTGGGCCTCGCGGATCCGCCGGTTCTCGGCCTGCCACGCGTCCAGGTGCGCCTGCAGGTCGTCGATGAGCACCCGGTGGTCGATGCCCGTCTGAAGGAACGCGAGGTACTGATCCGGGTCGAGCCGCACATCGAACGTGCCCACCCCCGCCCCCTCGCAGGTCAGCACCTCCTCCGAGAGGGCGAGCACGGTCATCAGCTCACGCGGCGACTCGGCCGTCACCCGGATGCAGCGGTGGCCGTCGTAGCGCACCGGGAACGGCGCGTTGGGCTGCCCGAGGGCGTGAGCCGCCAGCGTGAGGGCAGCGCCAGCAAGGACCGTAAGTACGAGGGGGGTGCGCATGAATGGACTCCGCTGGAGCGGCCCGGCATGGGCGGCCGCGGCCGGCAGCTTACCACGCCCGCGGGGAACGCCAAGTTGAATCTGACCGCGTCCGGCGCCCCGGCAACGCGGGGTCACGGGCAGCCGGCGGCGAACTGCTGGAGAAAGCAGGTGAAATCCGCCACGTTCAGCACGGGCGGCGCGGTCGACCGGTCGCAGTTGGCCGAGGGCTCGGCGCCGGCGAACTGCTGGAGGAAGCAGGAGAAGTCGGCCACGTTCAGGATCGGGGCGGCCGTGCTGCCGTCGCAGTTGGCGTAGCAGGAGACCGCCAGCGCCGCCGAGTGCGAGTGCACGCCGCCGATGCGGACATCGTAACGCCCGATGTCGGAGGTGAACACCGAAGCGATCGTCAGCGTGGATGTCGTTGCGCCGGAGATGCGTCCGCCGTCCACCAGGTCCGTGCAGTCCCTGCGCCAGCGATAGGTGATGGGTCCGCAGCTCCCCGGCACCTGCTGAGCGTGGACGGAGAACTGCACCGTGTCCCCCGAACGGGCCGCGGCATCGTCCGGCGGATCGTCGACGAAGATGTAGCACGGCGGGGGAGCGCCGGTGTCGAAGATGATCTCCACGGGGTCGCCGGCCGCCAGTCTGGCGGGGACGATCGTGTACTGCGGCACACCGTTCACGGTGTCGTAGTGAACGAACACCGAGGCGCTGCGGGGGAACGCGATGAACCGTGCCGTAGCGCCGGGCGGGAACGTCGTGTAGTCCCACCGCCCCCGCCAGATCTCCTGGACCGGGTTGAGCGGGTCCGGGGTCATCCCCGGGCCAACCAGTTGGAGCCCCGCGATGTCGAGCACCTCCCCCGACGCCTGCGGCGTGCCCGGCACCCCGAGCACGAACACCCCCCACTGTCGGAACCCGAAGGTGGACCCGGTCGCGCCGTGGAAGCCGGGCCCGGAGACCGTCCACGTCCCCTGCGGAACATCACAGACCCGGATATCGAAAGTCAGCTCGGCGAGCCCCGCGACCGTCCCCGTTCCCATCCCCGGCGGCGGGTTGTAGGCCACGGTGCTCCCGATGCCGGGCGGTATCTCGGCATCGACCCATACCTCCGCGGAGTCCATGAACCTCAGGATCTGAGCGGTATTGCTAGGCCAGGCCCGCCAGTGCGGCGTCAGCGTCACCGTCGGCTGCTGGCCCAATGCCGGCGCACCCAAGACCAGGATTCCAGGAAGGACGAGGCCGGTCATCCGCGCTGTCTGGCGGTTATCCATGGCACTACCCGATCCGTGACCGGTCCTCCCGGAGTTCCCGGAGCGCCCGCTAACACAGCCTACCACAGGTCCTTCGCCATCCCAACGGAATAAAGAAACTCCTTTGAGCGCCGCCGCACCCCGAGCGAATCCTGACGCGTTTCTCCGCATTAGCGCCGGGAGCACCGAACCCAGAACCCCAAGCGCCGGAGCCGGGATCGAGGGGTATCCTCGGGGCATGAGCACCACCACCACCGCCGCCGCCGCCGCCACGAACAAACCTCCCATGGGAATGCCCCAGCCCTCCGCGGAGCACCTCGCCACCGAGCGGGTCGCCCGCCGTCTCACCGAGTTGTGCGCCGCCGGCAAGCACGAGCAGGCCATGACCGAGCTCTACGCCGAGAACGCCCGGCACGTGGAGGTGATGGATGCCCCGTGGTGCCCGCGCCTGATCGAGGGCAAGGCCGCGGTGATGAAGAAGGGCGAGGAGTTCGCCAAGGGCACCACCGTGCACGCGCAATCGTGCAGCGCCCCGCTGGTCAACGGCGACCAGTTCGTCTGCACCATGACGATGGACTGCACCGCCAGCCAGGGCCCGATGGCCGGGCAGCGCATGAACATCAGCGAGACGGCGCTCTACACCGTGAAGAACGGAAAGATCGTGGAAGGCAAGTTCTTCTACGGCTGCGGCGCGTAACCGCGCTCACCGGCACCCGCCCGCGAAGCTCTGCAGGAAGCAGGTGAAGTCGGCGACGTTCAGCGTCGGCGGCGCCGTGCTCTGGTCGCAGTTGGCGTAGCTCTCCCCGGCCGCGAAGCGCTGCAGGAAGCACGTGAAATCGGCGACGTTGAGCACCGGCGGCGTCGTGCTCTGGTCGCAGTTGGCGTAGCACGCGGGAGCCGCCGGCTGGCAACGGAGGAGCCATGTCTCCGAAGAGACGGCCGCGCCGTCGAAGCCACCGTGGATCATGAACTCGCCGGCAGCGTCCATCGCCGAGACCGCGCCGGCGCGGCCGGTGGGTCGCACCGCGGGCTGCGGATGACTCTCCCACGCGCCATCGAACGTCCAGAGGTCGTCGGGAAGCCCGGCGCCCAGGCCACCGAAAAGGACCATGTGCTGCGCCGCCGCGTCGTACCCCATGGCCGCGGCCAGCCGCTCCGCGGGCATCGCCGCGGGGGAAGCCTGCTGCCACCAGGTCCCATCCCACTCCCACGTGTCGTTGTAGCGGATGGGCGAGACGCCGCCGGTGTGCCCCCCGAAGAGGACGGTGCGGCCGCGGGCGCTGTCGAAGGCCATCGACGCGTAGCCGCGGGGCGCGGGGCCGGCCCCGACGTAGGTCCATGTCGCGCCGTCAAACTCCCAGGTCTCGCCGCTCACGGAGTTGTTCTCGATGAAGCCGCCGAAGAGGACCACGCGCTGACGCAGGTGGTCGTACGACATCGCCGCGCCGTAGCGGGGCGAGGGCGCGACGGGCGTGAAGACCTGCGTCCACGCGCTGCCATCCCATCTCCATGTGTCGGACTGGACGCCCAGGCCGCTCTCAAGCGTGCTGCCGCCGAAAATCACGAAGTCCCCGCCGCCGGCCGTCCCCAGAAACGTGCCGGCGACGCCGTAACGCGCGCTCGGGGCCGCGGGGCCGGCGGGGGCCCGCTCCGACCAGGTGCCGCTGGCGCGATCGAACTCCCACGTGTCGCCGTAGAACGTCCCGCCGGTGAGGGCCGCCGCGCCTCCGAAGATGATGTCCACGTTGCGCGAGGGGTCGTGCGCACCGGCGCTCACGAAACGCCCGCCGGGGTTGGCGCCCCCCACGAGCGTCCAGACCGGCTCGCACTGGGCGGAGACGGAAGAAGCGGCGGCGAGCGCGGCCAGAAGGGCCGTGGTGGTCGGGTTGCAACGCATAATCACCTTTCCGTGTCTCCCCCGCCGAGCTCAATCGACGCCGCTCGGTCCGGTGCACCTCTTCCAAAGCACCGCGGCCAGATCAACATAGCAGGATATCCGATTTACCGCAAGCCGAACCGACCCGCCGCCCCGCTCCGTTCAGGGGCACCCGCCCGCGAACCGCTGCAGGAAGCAGGTGAAGTCCGCAACGTTCAGCACGGGCGGCGTGGTGCTCTGGTCGCAGTTGGCGTAGCTCTCGCCCCCGGCAAATCGCTGTAGGAAGCACGTAAAGTCGGCGACGTTGAGGACCGGCAGGGTGGTCGAGGCGTCGCAGTTGGCGTAGCAGGCCACGGGAACCCCGCAAGCGCCCGTGAAGACGATCGCGTAGTCGCCAGAGATCAGCGGGCTGTTGATCCACGCGTCCACGGGCGCGCCCGCGCCGGGGCCGTTGGCCGGGATTTCGGCGCGGGGGATGGGCGGCGAGAAGAGAAGCGCGCCTGCGCCCCCCGATACCGGGTCCCGGTTGTACGCCGAGACCGCGAGCAGGTACTCGCCGTTGCCCGGCACGAACTGGCCCGTGATGCGCGACTGCAGCGAGGTCCCGCCGACCTCGTCGTCGTTGGCGGCGATGCCCAGGCCGCCGCCGTTGAAAAGGAACAGTTGCGTGTCCCACGCGGCCCCGCCCACCGTGCTCGCGGAGAAGTTCGCGGCGTCGCAGATGGTGATCCGGTACATGTCCACATCGCCGCCGCCGGCGTTGTGGCCGAGGATCCAGGCGAGGGCGCCCGCCCCCGGGACCGTGACCGCGGTGGAAGGCAGCTCGCCGGCATCGCCCGGCTCGGTCCAGGGCTGGGGGCACTGGCCGAAGCACTGGGTGTTGTCGCCGAGGTACACGCCCCCCTGCGCGGTGCAGCTCCCCTGCGTGACGCCGTCGAGGCACCACCCGTCGGAGAAGCAGCAGGCGCCCTCCGGCGGGGCCATGATGGTCACCACGGTCGAGTCGGAGATGGCGCCCGCGGTGTTGTGGGAGTGCTGCACCGCCTCCTGCGGCCCGCGCACGAACCCAACCGTGGCGCTCTGGCCGGCAACCGAGCCCAGGCCCTGGTACACGTACTGCGCGACGATCGGCCCGCCGTACGGGTAGATCTGGAGCTGCATCTTGAACATGACGCCGTTCCAGACCGTGGTCGGCGTGCCGCTGGCCTGCAGGTTGTACGGCCGCCCGTTCCATTGGATGACCAGCCGCGAGCCGATGTCCAGCACATAGATGCCCTCGATGCCCAGGCCCGTCGCGTTCGCGCTGCCCGTGCGCAGGTCCAGGTCGTCCCACATGGGGTAGTACCCGCCGGGCAGGGCGGTTGTGAGCGGCGCATTCAGATAGGCGGGGTCGTTCGCGACCAGCATCCGCCCGTTCGTGGTCACGTACGAGAGCGCCCCGACGATCGGGCCCATGTACGTGGCGGGGAAGAAGATCTGGATCGCCGCGTCATCGTCCTGCGAGCCCGGGACCAGGTTCGCGGGCGTGTCCACGCCCGGGATGAAGCCCCCGGCCTGCGTGGTGACGATGGTGAACTGGGCGGATGCGGAAGCGGACACCGCGGCCGCCGCGGCCGCGGCAAGGACACGGATCGTACGGTCGTTGGACATCGGCCTCTCCTGGACTCCTCCCGCGGCCCGCCCGGAGTGCGGGCGCCGTCCTCCCGGCGCCCCATCCCGCCGGTCCCGCGGCCACGCCCATGCTAAAGGCGGCACCCCCCGCGCCACAAGTGAAATCTGCCGCCGCTCCTGCCCGCACGGCCGCGGCTTCATCCGGCCGCCCCCCGCGGCCGCCCGCTCACGGGCACCCGGCCGCGAACCGCTGCAGGAAGCAGGTGAAATCCGCCACGTTCAGCGTGGGCATCGCGGTGCTCTGATCGCAGTTGGCATAGCTCTCGCCCCCGGCGAAGCGCTGCAGGAAGCACGTAAAGTCCGCGACGTTCAGGACCGGCGCTGTGGTCGAGCCGTCGCAGTTGGCGTAGCACGAGGCCTCGCAGTGCCAGCGGGCCCAGTGGCGGCTGACCTGGCCGCTCACGCTCGCGATGGCGCCGCCGATGACGAGTTCATCCTGGTATACGGCCATCGCCTCGGCGATCGGACTCACGGCGTAGTGAGCGATGGTGCCGCCGGGAGGCGTCCAGACCGCCCCATCGAACTTGGCGAAGCCCTGCGAGCTCTGGCCGCCGACGTGACTGATGCGTCCGCTGGCGTAGAGGGCGCCGCCGTAGGAATGGAGTTCACGCACCTGCGCGCCGACGGCGCCGACGAACTGGACCTCGTCGACGAACGCGGCCTGGCCGGTGGGTGAAGTCATCCGCAGGAGCCCGCGGGGCAGAGAGCCCCCTTCGAACTGCTCGCCACCAATGAACATCGAGCCCCCGAACGCCTCCATGTCCAGGACCAGGGGCGCAAAGCCGGGGGTGGGCACCGCGACGGGCACCCACATGCCGGCCGCGGCGTCGAAGCGCGCGGTGTGCGAAGACGCGATCATGTTCGGGCCGCCGCCGGCGAAAAGATGGCCCCCGTAGCTGCAGATCACGCCCACGGCCGGGAGAGGGTTCAGCCCCACCACCTGCCACTGCGAGCCGGTCCAGCGGCGGACCGCGCCCCCGAAGCTGCCGGAGAGGTAGAGCTCGCCGTTGTGCACTTCCAGATCGGTGACGCCGTTAGGCGAAGTCCCCGCGGTGGACCACGCCGTGCCGTTCCATCGCGCGATGCTGCCGGCGGGCACGCCGCCCGCCTCCGAGAACGCACCGCCGACGAAGAGCTCTCCGCCGAAGGCGCGCATCGCGTACACCTGCCCAACGATCCCGCCGCCGACGGGAGAGAACTGCGTGCCGTTCCAGCGCACGATCCGGTTGTGGCGCTCGTTGCTCACGTAATCGAAACCGCCGGCAATGTACAGCTCGCCGCCGTAGACCTCCAGCTCGGTGGGCGCGCTCTGCAGGCCCGGGCCCAGCGGCGCCCACGTGTTATGCGCCGAGTCGAGGAAGTGGACTTTCGCGCCCGTCGCGACGATGTAGCGGCCGCCGTAGAAATCGAGCGCCTCGGGGCCCGACCCGGTGAACGCCGGCCCGTGCTCAACCCACCCCGAAGCGGTCCATCGCCGGACGCGACCGGCGCCCTCGGCGGTGACCGCCAGCACCTCGTGGGAGGTGGCGCCGACGCTGCGCACCAGCAGCCCCTTGCGTCCGTCGGCGGGCAGGCCGGACCCCATCGCCGACCACACCGGCGTGAGGCCGCTCAGCCTCGCCACCTTGTTCGCGGGGACCCCCGCCACGCTGGTGAAGGCGCCCGTGATATAGAGCGTGCCGAAACCCCCGAGAGCATCGTTACGACCGGCGACCGCATTGACGCGGCCGTTGACATTCCCGGGATTGGACCAGCTTGCGCCGTTCCAGCGCGCGAGGTTGCTCACGGCGATGCCGCCGGCGCCGGTGAACTCGCCCCCCACGTAGAGGTTGCCATCCATCACGGACATCGAAGAAACCATCGCCACGCCTCCGGTGATCCCGGTCCCGACCGAACTCCAACTCGAGCCGTTCCAGCGCGCGATCCGGTCGGCGAAAGCCCCGCCCGCCACGGCGAAGCTGCCGCCGGCGTAGAGCTGCCCGCCGTAACTCGCCAGCGCGAAGACCTCCCCGTTGATGCCCGAGCCCAAGGGCGACCACGACGTCCCGTTCCAACCCGCGATGCGCTGGGCGGGCTGCCCGCCGGCGGTGGTGAACGCGCCCGCGACGATCAACACCCCTTTGTACACCGCCATCGCGTTGATCGCGCCACCGTCCACGCCGGCCCCCACGGGCCGCCAGCGCTGCCCGTCGTACGCGGCGATGCGCGAGGCGGGCTCAAGCCCGGCGGCGGCGATGCTCGACCCTCCGGCAAAGAGCATCTGCGGCAGCGGGCCGGCCCCGTCAGGATCGAAGCGGGCGAGCGCCCGGGCCCCCGAGGGAAGCCCGGGCTCCCCCTGGTGAATGCTGAACCGCCACTCGCACTGGCCGCATGCAGCGCCGGAGAGGGCGAGAACGGCCGCGATCGAGGTCCGCCGCATGGCAATGCTCCTGCTCCCACCCGCGCAGGTGGATGGGGCGGATGGTAACCGCGGGCCCGAACGGCCGTAAGTCATTAATCGTCGGCACGGCGGACCGCGCCGGGTGCGCGAGTGCGGTCGCCCCGCATCCTCCGCCGGCAAACCGGCAAGCGCTGGAAGATCGAGAGGCCGCTGTTCCTACGGGCAGCCCGCCGCGAACCGCTGCAGGAAACAGGTGAAATCCGCCACGTTCAGCACCGGCATCGCCGTCGAGATGTCGCAGTTGGCGTACGAATCCCCTCCTGCGAACTTCGTGAGAAAGCACGAGAAGTCGGCGACGTTCAATATCGGCGCGGTCGTGGACCCGTCGCAGTTGGCGTAGCAGGCGGCCGGCCCCGCGGGAGCGAGCGTGTAATACAGGTTGCCGCTCCAGGTGCGGCCGCTGCTGACCGTGCTCCAGAGGTTCGACTGCGTCGCGCCGAAGTCCAGCCGCAGGTTCTGATCCTCCACAAAGGGTGTGAACGAAGTCGTGGAGTAGCGCATGCTCCCCCCGGCGGCGCCGATGCGCACGGCGATGGTCTGGTTCGCCGGGATCCGCAGCTCGCGACCCAGGGGAAGGCGTACCCGCGTGGGCTGCTCACTGCCGGCGGAGACGGCGGCGACCTCGGCGTGCACGGACCACGCGAAGGGGTTGTCGGTGAAGCCCTCCCACGCGTCCGGGCGGGTGTGCATGCGGAAGGTGATGTTGGTCCCCGCGCTGGCGCTGCAGTTGATATCCAGGCCGTTGACGACCACGTCGCGGTCGCCCGCCGTCACGGTGAAGAAGTGACCGTTGAACATGCCCGCGCCCACGGTGGGCCCCAGGAACGGCGTCGAGAGCTTCCCGCACGGCTCAGCGCCGCAGACCGTGCCGTACCCGCTGAAGAACCCGCCCAGCGTCCCGCAGTCGGCGGCCGTCGCGGTGGTGCAGGTGCCGTCGGGCAGGCAGCAGGCGCCCGGCGCGGGCTGGGCGCATTGAACGCCGGCGCAGGCGGTGTTGTCGCCGGCGTAGAGTCCGAACCCCAGCCTGCAGTCGTCGGCGCGCAGCAAAGCGCAGGTGCCGTCGGGCAGGCAGCACGCGCCGCTGGGCGCGCTGCCGCCGGGGGTGTAGTTGATCGTCCCGTTCCAGCCGCGCGGGCTCGTGACCGTCGAGAAGATGTAGCCGTTGGTCTGGGCGGAGCCGCGGTTGAGCTGCGCCCCGGCGGTGACGATGACCTCGCCCCCGGAGAGCTGCGCCTCGGTGTGCAGCCGCCCGGTGCTCGCCATCTGCACCTGGCGGAACGAGTAGGTCTGGCCCGGCGGGATGTAGAGCCCGCCGATGGCGGTCGGCGACGGGTTGCCGGCGCCGGCCGATGCGAAACGCTCCTCGCCCAGGTGCAGCCACGAAGCGATGTCCTGCTCGAAGCCCTGGTACCCGCCCGGGCGGTAGAGGAACCCGACCACCGCCGTCCCCGTGCCGGCGTGCACTTCGATGCTGTCGATCGTGATCCCCTGCGGGTCCAGCGCGGTCACGCTGAAAAACCCGCCGCCGCCCTGGGGGCTCGAGAGCGTCGTCAGCGTGCCGCTAAAGCCGGTGCTGATCGACTGCGCCGCCGCGGACACCGCGGCCAGCGCTGCACCGGCAAGTGCACAAACCAGTACGGGCGAACGTGAGTAACGCATGACACATCTCCATATCGTGCAGCGGCAAAAGGGGCCTCCGCCGCGGCCGCAGTGTACACGCCCCTCCTCCCCCGCATGAGGCGCCGCATCGCTCCGGCAACCCCGCGTTAGACTAAGCAGTCTCCACCGCGGCCCCCCACGGGGCGGAGAGGAGGTTATGGGC
>JAEYVB010000364.1 GCA_023429345.1 Planctomycetota bacterium | reverse complement strand
CAGCGAGCCGGGGTCCGGGAGCCAGTTGAGCGCGAAGCGAGTCTCGTTGATCCAGACGCCCTGCCCGACGGCGTCGAGCGGAAACTCCAGGATGATCGCCCACACGCCGCTGCCCGACGGGAGGCGGTCGGCGCCGGCGGGGGTCGCGGTCCAGCGTCCCGCGGGCTCGAGCCAGGTCGTGATCGATTGGTCGGGCGTGACCCCGAGCCAATAGAGCGCCGCATTGGGCGAGCGGCCGTCGTCGAGGCGGGCGGCGACCTGTTCGCGTACATCGACCGGTCCCTGCACGGTCACGGGGAGCACCAGGGTGCGGCCGAGAACGACATCGATGCGATTTTCGATGGGCCGGATCGTGGCCCTGCCGGGCGGCGGCGTCCGGACGGCGACGGCGCGGGGGCGCGCCGCGCACGATGGCAGCGCGGCCAGGGCGGCCGCGAGGAGCAGCGGGCCGAATACGCGGAAAGGGATCGGGCCGTACGGGGGCATGGTGAGGCGTTATCCGCACCCTCGGCGGGCACGGTTTCGCGCGGCCTCAGGATAGCGACCTGAAGGAAGTTCCGGCGAACGGATCGCTCCGGCCGCCGGACGCGGGGGTTACCGGGTCGTTCCGGAGAGGTTGGTGCCCTTGGCCTGGTTGAGCGCGGTTTCGGCTTCCTTCAGGAGGCCGGCGGTCGCGTCGGCCGGGACCTGCCCGATGGTTGAATCGGCGAACTGCCGCAGGAAGCAGGTGAGGTCGGCGGCGTTTACGACGGGCTCGACCGTGCTGCCGTCGCAGTTGGCGCGCGGGTCCCGCTGCTCGAAGAGCGTTCGGAACATGTCGAAATCGGACTGGTCGGTGGCCCCGTCCATGTTCAGGTCGGTCGTCCACGGCGTCTGGAGCTGCGCCGCGCCGAAGACGCGGATGAAGCAGGTGAGGTCGGCGACGTTGAGGACCGGATCGGCGGTGCTGCCGTCGCAGTTGGCCCGGATGTCGCCGGCCTCGAGCAGCTGCTGGAACGCGATGAAGTCCCGCATGTCGAGGACGCCGTCGCGCGCCAGGTCGCAGTAGCGGAAGTTCTGCGTCGCGTCGTCGGGGTACGGGAAGAGGGCGGTGTCCGCGGCCGGCGATGGGCCTGGCTGCGGTGCGCCGTCCTGCGCGAGCGCGGCGGTGGTGAGCGCGGGCACAACCAAGGTGATGATCCAAGTCTTGCTCATGTGATCCTCCTCGAGGGTGCGGCATGCACCCTGCGCAGGGGTGGTAGGCCCGCGCGATCGAGGGGCGAGCGGCGTCCGAGGCGGCGTTCACCGGCACGGGAGGGCGTCAGGGGGACGCGCGCGCCCCCGGGCCGCGGTCGCCGCCTCTAGCGTGTGCTGGACGGGGTGTCGGAGAGCATGACCCGCACCGTTCGCTCGGAGCCGGCGGGCGCATGGAGGTGCACATCCATCTGCGGGTAGGGGATGCCGATGCCGGCCTGGTCGAGGGAGATCTTGATGGCGCGGATGGTGGCCTGGCGTGTCACGCCGAAATCCTCCCGACGGGTCCACACGCGAACGGCCCAATCCACCGACGAGGCGCCCAGGCCCACGAGCCCCACCTCCGGCGCCGGATCGCTGAGCTTGGGGGAGATCATGGCGATCGCTTTCTCCAGCGCAGCGCGGGTCTGGTCGATGTCGGCGTCGTAGCTGATTCCCACCGGGATATCCACGCGACGGCGGGGGTGGTGCGTGATGTTCTCGATGATGTTGCCGAAGACCTGCCCGTTGGGGAGGCAGATGCGGCGGCCGTCGGGCGTGTCGAGCTCGGTTATGAGCAGGTCGATCTCGTTCACCGTGCCGAGCTGGCCCGCGATGTTGACAAAATCGCCTACGCGGAAGGGGCGGAAGATCAGGAGCATCACGCCCGCCGCGAGGTTCGAGAGGCTGTTCTGGAAACCCAGGCCGATGGCGAGGGTGACAGCGCCGATGACGGCGGCGAAGCTGGTCGCGGTGATCCCGAAGAACTGAAGCGACGTCACGACCGCGAGGACCAGGATCGCCCAGCGGAGCATGTTGGAGAAGAACTTCCCCAGCGTCGGGTCGAACTTGGTCTTCGCCAGCGCCCGACGCGTCGCCGAGCGCGCCCATCCGGCCAGGATCCAGGCGACAATCATCAGGATGACGACGCCCAGCGCGGCGGGGCCGTGCTGCTCGACTTTCTGCATGAGCACGGTCTTGGAGTCCTGGGTCGTGGCCGTGCCGGGGGTCGGCTGCTGCTGAGATGTGGCCTCGCCGGGGGCGGGTGAGTTCTGCTGATCCTGCATGTGGGGGCTCCGAGGGGGAGGAAAACATAGCCCGAGCCGGGGCTGCTGTACGGCCCGACGCCTCTGGACGCGCTCGGAGCCTCTTCCAACGAAACAGGACCGGGTGAGCCCCGGTCCTGCGCCGAAAATTGGGGGATTTTGAGACGGTGTTTAGTGGGCTTCGGCCGTCTTGCCGGCGTCACCATGGGGTTCGGCCGCGGCGGGGACGGGCAGGCCGGCTTCGAGGAGGAGCGCGTCGATCTTCTTGGTCTTGTCGGCGAGCGGGGAGGCGGGGTGCAGGCCGTTGTAGCGGACGAGACCGTTGGGGTCGATGATCGCGACGTGGGGGATGCCGCGGACGCCGTACTCGGGGTTGAAGACTTCCTGCTTGGTGAAGGCGACGGGCCAGGTCATATCCATCTGGCCGACGAACTCGGACATCAGCGCGAACTCCTTGGCCTCATCGCCCTTGGTGTCGATGCGGCGGGCGGAGGGGTCCTGGGCCTTGTGGTTGATGTGGAAGCCCTGGACGCTGGTGACGCCGATGACCGCGACCGGGTAGCCCTCGTAGTGCTTGACCAGCTCGCGGACCTGGGGGAAGCTGCCGATGCACGGCCCGCACCAGGTCGCCCAGAAGTCGACCACCACGACCTTGCCGCGGAGATCGGCGAGGCTCTTGATGGGTTCCTTGGCGTTGGTCCAGACAACCTCGAAGTCGGGGGCGGTGTGGTTGAGGAGCTGGCCCTTGGCGAAGGCGCCGTTGAGGTAGGTCTTCGCGCGGACCAGGTTGGTGCGGATCTTGTCGTCTTCGGCAAGCGTGCCCAGGGAGCCCTCGACCAGCGACGCGAGCTTGGCGCGGATGCGGTCCTTGGCCGCGGCGTCGATGGCGAGGCTCTCGGAGTTCAGGAAATCGACCAGGGAGGAGCTGCGGATGAGAAAGGCGGGCGGGAGATCGGCGGTGAGGTGCTGCTCGATGGCGAGAAGGTCGGCCTCATGGCCCGCGAACGCGGGCGCCATGGAGGGGCTCAGCGCCATGAACAGGTCGGTGTTCCCGGCCTTCAGGGCTTCGCCGAAGCCGGGGTGCTTCATGGCGGCAAGCACGGCGTCGGCGCGGGCCTTCATGTCGACCTCGCGGGCGGCCGCGAGTTCATCGCCCTTCTTGCCCGCGGCGGTGCTCGGCACGTAGCTGACGTTCATCAGCGCTGCGCGGGCTCCCTCGGCGTTGGGTTGCTTGGCGAGCTGGGTGATGCGCTCGCGGGCGGCGTCGCGCTTTCCAGCCAGCGAGATGATGCCGGCGCGGTCGAGCTTCTGGATCTGGTCGGCGGTGAGCTCGGCGATCTCGAACTCGTCGGCGACCTGCCCGGCGATCGACCGACGACCGTCGGCATCGCCCCGCTCGAGGTCCTTGGTCTTCTCCTGGAACGATGCGATGGCCGCGGCCACCTCCTCGTCGGTGGGGGGGACCATCAGGGCCCACGCGGGCGCCGAGCCGAGCATCAACGCCGCGAACAACACGCTTGCCTTCATCATCGCGAGACTCCTTGGGACCGTGGTGGTGAGGCGTGCAGCGTACCAGAGGTTGCGGGGGCGTCAAAGAAACAAGGAGCCGTTCGGCTCCTTGTAGGGGGGCGTGAGTCTGGGGGTCCTGGGTCAGCCGCGCGGTCCCGCGCTCCGCACTGCCTCGGGCATGTCGAACTTGGCGTCGTTCTCGCGGAAGAGCTTGGCGAGCTTTTGGGCCTGTGCGTCGTAGGCGGCGCCATCCTTCCAGGTGTTGCGTGGGTTGAGGACCTCGGCGGGGACACCCGGGACCGCGGTGGGGAGGGGGAGGCCAAAGATCGCGTCGGGCTTGCAGTCGGCCCGGGCGAGGGTCCCGTTCAGGATGGCGGTGACCATGGCCCGGGTGTACGCGAGCTTGAAGCGGGAGCCGGTGCCGTACGGCCCGCCGGTCCATCCGGTGTTGAGGAGCCACACGTTGGTGTTGTGTTCCTTGATGCGGCCGGCGAGCATCTTGGCGTACTCGATAGGGGGTCGGGGGAGGAAGACGCCGCCGAAACAGGGGGAGAAGTTGGGCTGGGGCTCCGTCACCCCGGCCTCGGTCCCGGCGAGCTTGGAGGTGTAGCCGTTGATGAAGTAGTACATCGCCTGCTCGGGCGTGAGCCGGGAGATGGGGGGCATGACGCCGTAGGCGTCGGCGGTGAGGAAGACGACGTTCCTGGGGTGGCCGCCCATCGAGGGGATCATCGCATCCTCGATGAAGTCGACCGGGTAGGTGACGCGCGTGTTCTCGGTGATCTTCGCGGAGTCGTAGTCGGGGACCCGGCTCACCGGGTCGATGACCGTGTTCTCGAGCACGCTGCCGAAGCGGATGGCGTTCCAGATCTGCGGCTCGCCCTCGCGCGAGAGTTTGATGCACTTGGCGTAGCAACCGCCCTCGAAGTTGAAGACACCCTGGGCGGACCAGCCGTGCTCATCGTCGCCGATGAGGGCGCGGTGGGGGTCGGCGGAGAGCGTGGTCTTTCCGGTGCCCGAGAGCCCGAAGAAGAGGGCCACGTTGGTCGGGTCCGACTTGTCGACGTTGGCCGAGCAGTGCATCGGGAACACGCCCGCCTCGGGCATGTCGTAGTTCATGGCGTAGAAGATCGACTTCTTGATCTCGCCCGCGTACTCGGTGCCGAGGATGACGACGATCTTCCGCGTGAGGCTCTGGGCGATCAGCACCGGGCCCTTGACGCCCAGCCTGGCGGCCTCGTCCGCGGTGAGGCGGCGGCGCCCGGCGTTGATGATCGTCCAGTCGGGCTTGAAGGAGGGGTCGGACGAACCGACGAGCGTCTGGGAGCCGCCGGCGGCGGGCGATCCCTGCTTGATGAAGAGCGTGGAGGCGAACAGCGCGTGCCAGGCCTGCTCCGCGACAACGCGGACGCCGAGGCGGTACTTGGGGTCCGCGCCGGCGTAGCCGTCGAAGACGAAGGCCTTGGGGCGGGAGTTGAGGTGGTCGACGGCGAGCTTGAGGGCCTGGTCGAAGGCCTCCGGCTTGATCGGGCGGTTGGGGGCGCCCGCCTGGGTATCGGTCTTCCACCAGATCTTGGGGCGGACGGCATCGGCATCCTCGAGGAACTTGTCGTTGGGCGAGCGGCCGGTCCGATCGCCGGTCATGCAGACGATCGCCCCGTTGGAAGCCAGCTTGCCCTCGCCGGCCTGGAGTGCCCGCTCCACGAGTTCCGCGGGGGAGAGGTTCACGAAGGTGCGGTTGGGGGAGAGGTCCAGTCCGGCGAGGATCGATTGGGACATTGCTCGGGAGTCTCCGGAAATTGTGGGGGTGCAAGCCTAGACGTGCGGACCCGATCCGGCTATTGCCGCGGCCGGCGTCGGCCGGGTGAGGGGGCGTTTCGGGGCGGTTTCCGGCTTCCGCTGGCC
>JAEYVB010000280.1 GCA_023429345.1 Planctomycetota bacterium | reverse complement strand
GTAGTAGCGGTTGAGCTCCCCCAGGTAGCTGTTGCCCTCCTTGTCATCCCCGCAGGTCCACGCCGACTCGTTCTGCAGCAGCAGGATCGGCCCGCCCTTGCCCGGCGCGGTCACCTGCAGGTCGCGGACCTGGTCGGCCAGCGCCGTGATGTACCGCGAGCAGGCCTCCAGGAACGGGCCGTTGGCGGCGCGGAACTTGATGTTCTTCACCTGCTTCAGCCACGCCGGCAGCCCCCCGAAGTCCCACTCCGCCCCCACGTACGGCCCCGGGCGCAGGATGCAGTACATCCCGGCGCGGCCGATCAGCGAGACGAAGTGGCGGATATCGTTCTCCCCCGCGAAGTCGAAGGCGCCCATCCGGGGCTCGTGCCGGTTCCAGAAGACCGGCGTCTCCACGCAGTTGAGGCCGGCAAGCCGGGCGGCGTGGATGCGTTCCTCCCAGTGCTCGCGGGGCACGCGGGCGTAGTGGATCGAGCCGCTGACGAGCCAGATACGGCGCCCGTCGAGCATGAGGCTGCGACCGTCGTACGTCACTGTGGGCATCGGGGAGGCTCTCCATCCCGACCGCCCGAGTGCGCAACCCGCGGCGACGGAGGAACTTAGCTGGCCCTCCCCGCGGCGCCCGAAGGCGGCGGGGGAGGCGGCGGGGCCGGGACCCCCGAAAAAGGGCCCGGCGCGACGAACCGCAACAATAGGAGGTCACTTTCCGACCTGCAAACGTGTGAACGAATCCTTATGTAAACTGTCGCCCCCGCCCGCCCCAAACGGGGCCCAAAGGGGGTACGAAAGGCCAGACGCGTGCACGATGTTCGGGTGATGGGTGGACTCCTCGGGGCCGCGCGCCCGCGCGCTCTGCGCGCCCGCGGCGTTATCGGACTGCTCGCGGCTTCGGGCATCCTCGCCGGCGGCGGGTGCACCCCCGGCCTCCGCGACATCGACCACCGCACCCAGCGGCTCCTCGACGACCGCTCCCGCGCCCTGGGCGGCGGGGCGGTCGCCCCCCTCCCCCCGCAGGACCGCGGCTACTCCGGCGCTGATGCCGCCCAATCGCCGGCGCAGTGGGAGAAGCGCCCCGGCTCGGTCAACCCCGGGCCCGGGGAGCTCCGCTACACCCCCGCCGCCGAGGCCCGCGACATCGCCGCCAAGCTCGCCCAGTACCAGGAGGTCCTCGGCCCCGGCGAGGGCGGCAGCGCTGCCGCGGCGGGGGACTTCCTCGCCCTCACCCTCGACGAGTCCCTCCGCATCGCGCAGCGCCGGGCGCGGGAGTACCTCTCCGCCGAGGAAGACTACATCCTCGCCGCCGTCCGGCTGCTCATCGAGCGCCACCTCTGGGGCCCGCGCTTCTTCAACGACACCACCCTCTCCCTGGACGGCGCCGGGGATGACGGCGACTTCCGCTCGGCGCTCACGGTCATCAACGACCTGCGCATCACCCAGCGGCTCCCCTTCGGCGGGGAGGCCGAGGCCGCCCTCATCACGCGGGCGGTCGACCAGCTCCGCGAGGAGGCCAGCGGCGGGTACCGCCTCTCCTCCGAGCTGGTCCTCGACGCCCGCGTGCCGCTCCTCCGCGGGGCGGGGCTGGTCGCGCAGGAGTCCCTCATCCAGGCCGAGCGCGACCTCGTCTACGCGGCCCGCGCGTTCGAGAGTTTCCGCCGCGACTTCCTCCTCGAGCTCGCCGCCGACTACTTCGCCCTCCTCGAGTCCCGCGCGGGGATCGAGAACCAGGTGGCGCAGGTCGAGCTCCTGGACAACATCCTCCGCGGCCAGCGGCTGCTCTTCGAGAACGGGCGCATCGCCGCCTTCGACGTCAACATCGCCGCCAACGATGTGCTCAACGCCCGCGCCTCGCTCGCCGCGCAGCGCGAGTCGTACATCCTCGCCCTCGAGCGCTTCAAGCTGCGCCTGGGCCTCGACCCCGCCACGCCCATCGCCGTCAGCGCCGACATCCTCTCCCTGCCCGAGCCCGACATCACGCTGGAGGAGGCCGTCGGGCGCGCCCTCACGCTCCGCCTCGACCTCCAGAACCGCCGCGACCAGCTCGACGATGCCCGCCGCGCCATCGCGATCGCCCGCAACCGGCTCCTCCCCGACCTCGACCTCGCCGGGCGGATCGGCATCCCCACCGACCCCGGCGACAGCACCCCGGCGGCGGGGCTCGAGCTCTCGCCGGGGGACCTCAGCTACAGCGCGGGGATCACCTTCGGTCTGCCCCTGGACCGCGAGGCCGAGCGGCTGAACCTCCGCGCCAGCATCATCGCCTTCGAGCGCGAGTCCCGCGCTTACGAGCTCTTCCGCGACCAGGTCGCCGTCGGCGTCCGCCAGGCCGTGCGCACCATCGACCTGGCCCGCTTCCAGTACGAGCTCGCCCAGCGGCGGGTGGAGATCAACGAGGCCCGCGTCCGCGAGATCCAGCTCAAGCAGGACCAGGTCGAGACCCAGCAGCAGGTCGATGCCGCCAACGCCCTGCAGGAGGCCCGCGCCGCCCGCGACCGCGCCCTCACCGACCTCCGCATCGCCATCCTCACCTACCTCCGCGACTCCGGCCAGCTCCGCATCGCCAAGGATGGCACCTTCCAGCCCCTCCCCGGCATGGACACCCCCCCCCCCCCCCCCCCCCCC
>JAEYVB010000246.1 GCA_023429345.1 Planctomycetota bacterium | reverse complement strand
TTACGGTGGGAACATGCGGGCGGCCCATCCGCCCGCTGAAACGGGAGACTCACATTAGCAGATCCCGGGTCCGGGTCAATACCGATCTCGGACCGGACCCAAACAAACGGCCCGCCGGGTGTGGCGGGCCGTTCTGGATCGGTGATTAGATCGGGGCGGATTGACCGTCTGGCCGCCGGATTCAGGCCTTGGCCGGCTCGCCCTTGCGGAGCTTGGCGGCGTAGGCCGTCCGCTTATCGGCCTTGCGGCGGCGGGTCGAGGGCTGGCCGCCGATCTCGGGGCCCTCCTCAGCGCCCACGAACTGGATGACCACCAGCTCGGAGGCGTCGCCCACCCGGTGGCGGCCGAGCTTGACGATGCGGGTGTAGCCGCCCGGGCGGTCCCGGAAACGGGGGGCCACGTGCTCGAAGATGTGCTTGATCAGCCGCGGGGACTCGCGCACTTCGCCGTAGCGGTTGCGCTCGACAAGCGAGCCGTCGGGCAGGTCGAAGAACTGGGAGGCGTGCTCCCGCATCTTATCGACGTGGTCCTTCTCGGCGTCGGAGGGGTTCTTGGGGAGGTACAGCCAGTCGAACGAGCGGCGGTCGCCGCCGAGCTTGGCCGTGACGAGGCGGCGGGCGTGGACATCCCCCTGCTTGGCCAGGGTGATGATCTTCTCGACCATGGGCTGGACGGCCTTGGCCTTGGGGAGGGTCGTGACGACCTGCCCGTGCTCGAACAGGCCGTAAGCGATGTGCCGCAGGGTCGAGGTGCGGTGGGCGGTGGTACGGCCCAGTCTGTAGCCAGCTCTCCGGTGACGCATAGGAAGCCTCTATTCGCTGCGATGGGGCCGCGTGGCCCCGGGAAATGGGTCTGGATCTTAGCCCTGCTGGGCGGGGGACTGCTGGATCTGGGAGGCCACGCTCTCGGGCATGTCCATGCCCAGCTCCATGTTGATGTCCTGCAGCTTGCGCTTGACCTCGCGGAGGCTGGTCCGGCCGAAGGACCGCAGCTTCAGCAGGTCGCTGTCCGTCTGGGCGACGAGCTGGCCGACCGTCTCGATCCGGGCCGACTCCAGGCAGTTGCTCGCCCGGACGCTCAGCTCCAGCTCGCTGATCGGCATGTTCAGCTTCCGGATGAGCTCCTCATCGACGCCCGCAGCCGCGGCCGCCTCTTCGCTGACGCGCTCGGCGCCCACGTCGAAGTACTGGACGAAGGGGTTGATGTGCTTGCGGAGGATCTTGCCGGCCTCGACCAGGGCCATGTCGGGGGCGACGGTGCCGTTGGTCCAGATCTCGAGCGTCAGCTTGTCGTAGTTGGTCCGCTGCCCGACGCGGGTGTCCTCGACCTTATACCGCACCCGCTGCACGGGGCTGAAGATGGCGTCGACGGGGATCAGGCCGATCTCCTGCTCGTCCTTCTTGGCGTAGTACTCGCTGGCGGGGACGTAGCCGCGGCCCTTGGAGATGTGGAACTCCATCTCGAACTCGATCTTGTCGGTCAGGGTCGCGATCACCAGGTCCTTGTTGAGGATGGTGATGGAGGGCTCGGCCTCGATGAGGTCGGCGGTGACCTCGCCGGGGCCCATGGCCGCCAGGCGCATGACCTTGGGCTCATCGCCCTCGAGACGAACGACCAGGTTCTTGACGTTCAGGACGATGTCGACGACATCCTCCATCACCCCGGGGAGGGAGGAGAACTCGTGCTGGGCGCCCTTGATCTTGATGGCCGTGATGGCCGCGCCCTCGAGCGAGGAGAGCAGGACGCGCCGGAGGCCGTTGCCCACGGTGGTGCCGAAGCCCCGCTCGAAGGGCTCGACGGTAAAGCGGCCGAACACATCGCTCTTGAACTTGGGGTCGGCGACAACGCGCGACGGCAGCTCCATTCCACGCCAGCGAACTCGCATAGTGCTACATCCTCGATCTCAGCAGTCGCCCGGACAGGACTCGGCAACAACCGGTTCTCGAGCAACGGCACGCCCTGCTGAAGCGGCGGCCGGCTCTTCTTACCCGGAGGCCTCGGAAAGGGGCGGACTCGCCGCGGTACGGCGAGGCGCCCGGACGATCGTTACACGCGGCGGCGCTTGGGGGGGCGGCAGCCATTGTGGGGGACCGGGGTGTGGTCCTCGATGGCGGTGACGCGGAGCCCGGTCGACACGATGCCGTTGACGGCGGACTCGCGCCCGGCGCCGGAGCCCTTGATGCGGACTTCGACCTCGGACATGCCCATCTTGCGGGCCTTCTGCCCGCAGGACTCGCCCGCGCGGGTGGCGGCGAAGGGGGTGCTCTTGCGGGCGCCCTTGAAGCCGATGGTCCCGGCCGAGTCCCAGCAGACGGTCTCGCCGTTCATGTCGGTGATGGTGACGAGGGTGTTGTTCTGGGTCGCCTTCACGTGGGCGATCCCGCGGACGACGTTCTTCCGGACTTTCTTGACCTTCTTAGCCATGATTCCCTCTGCGGATCATCGAACCCTTGGGGTTCTACCCGCGGTTTGAAGTTCTGCTTTAGCCCTTGGCCTTGACGCCCTTCTTGCCGGCGACGGTCTTCTTCTTGCCCTTGCGGGTGCGGGCGTTGCTCTTGGTGCGCTGGCCGCGGACCGGGAGGCCCCGGCGGTGGCGCTCGCCCCGGTAGGAGCGGATGTCCTTGAGGCGCTGGATGTTCTGCTGGACCTGGCGGCGGAGGGCGCCCTCGACGAGGTAGGTCGCGTCGATGATCGCGTTGATCTGCGCGAGCTGGTTCTCGTCGAGCTCGTTGGAGCGGCGGTCGGGGTCGATCTGGGCCTCGGCAAGGATGTCCTTGGCGAACTTGGGGCCGATCCCGTGGATGTACTGGAGGGCGTAGAGGATCTTCTTCTTGTCGGGTACGTCGATACCGGCGATACGTGGCACTGTTGAGCTCCAGAAAGGGTCGGCACAGGAGGCCGACCTACCCAATCACCCCTGAACCTGCTTGTGCTTGGGATCGGACTTGCAGATCACCCGAACCTTGCCCTTGCGACGCACCACCTGGCAGGCGCCGCAGATCCGCTTGACACTGGCCTTGACCTTCACGGCAATCACCTCTTGCGCCCGCGGGCGGCGCCGCTTTTGAGAATCGTCCCTGATCGACCTGTTTGCACCGGCCGGCCGACGGGGTCGGGATCCGGCGCGGAGGGAATACTAGGCCCCCGCCGGTCGCCTGGCTATCTGGGTGGTCGGGCCGCGACGTGCCCAGGGAGCCCCGGGGGGCCCCTAGTGCCGGTAGGTGATCCTGGCCTTGGTCAAGTCGTACGGGCTCATCTCGACCGTGACCCGGTCCCCGGGGAGGATCCGGATGTAGTTCATCCGCATTTTCCCGGAAACGTAGGCCAGGACCTCGGTTTTTTGCTCGTTGGGGAGGCGTACCTTGAACATGGCGTTGGGGAGCGCCTCGGTCACAACCGCCTCGAAAGTAAACTTGTCGTCCGTCTGCTTGGCCATAAGGGCTCGGGTATCTACGGGTGGGCTCGCAAGGGTAGCCGACCGGGAGGCCAGCGTGGGGCCGCCCCGTCCGGGAATTACACCGGGGCGACGGCCTTGCGGACCTCTTCCAAGAGCCGCTCGACGGGGAAGGGCTTGAAGAGCACCGCCTGGAGGCCCTCCTGCGAGGCGCGGACGATCGAGTGGTGCGGGTCGTAGCCGAAGCCGGTCATCAGGACTACCGGAACGCCGGGGCAGTTCTTTCTTGCTGAAGCGAAGACCTCGTACCCGTTGCGGTCGGGCATGCGGATGTCGCTCACCACGGCGTCGAACCGCTTGATCTCGCCGGCGGCGACCTTCTCGAGAAGGGCGATCGCCTCCGCGCCGTTCTCGCAGGTGACGACCTCGCAGCCGCGGTTGTGCAGCACATCGTGGATGATGCGGCGGATGTTGGCCTCGTCGTCGGCGACGAGCACGCGGCGGTTCTCCAGGATCGGGTCCCGCTTGCGCTCGGCCATGGCGCCCTCGACGCCCAGGAGCGTCTGGGGGCTGGCGCAGACGTTCTTGACTCGCCGCCGGATCGCCTCGACATCGGCGCGGATGCGGTCGAGGTGCTTGGCGGCGTCGGGGTCGCGCGTGGCCAGGTTCTTGAACCACTCGGTCTCGGTGAGAATGTCGGCGAGTGGCTCGCTGAGTTCGCCCTCCACGCGGCCGGAGACGCTCTCGTTGGTCACGCTGCGTTCGACGACGAGCAGGTTCAGCATGTGGATGGCCACCGCCACGTAGCGCCCGAAAATCTGGGCGAACTGGCGGTCGTCCTCCGTGAACGCGCCCACCGACTGGCTCTCGATATTGAAGACGCCGAACACCTTGTCGTGCAGCCGCAGCGGTACCGTCAGCGAGCTGCGCGCGCCCGCCAGACCGGGCAGGAAGCGCGGGTCCCGCTCGGTGTCGTAGCAGATG
>JAEYVB010000339.1 GCA_023429345.1 Planctomycetota bacterium | reverse complement strand
GGCAGGTGGCGGCCTTCACGTGCCGCGGGGAGGACGAAAGCGGAGACGTAACAGCCGGGGGTGGAGAGGGGCAGGCCCGGGGGGTGGGATGGCCGATCGCCCGAGGCACGGAATCGCTGCTACGGGCGGTGAACTCGCGGCTGCCGGAGGATGTGCTGGTGGTGAGGGCCGAGGTCGCGCCGCCGGATTTCAATCCCATCCAGGGCGCGGTCGAGAAGGCGTACTCCTACACGCTGCACGTCTCGCCGCACCGCCCGGTGTGGGACCGGGCTTTCGTCCACCACATCTGGAGGCCGCTGGACCTGGAACGGATGAACGAGGCCGCGGCGGCGCTCGTCGGCGAGCACGATTTCGCGGCGTTCGCGGCCGCGGGCCACGGGCGGCTGAGCACGGTGCGCCGGATCTTTTCGTTCGCCGTGCGGGAAGAGGCGATCGGCGCGCATCCGGATGTCGAGTGGGAGCGGCGCCTGCGGATCGAGGTCTCGGGGAACGGGTTTCTGTGGAACATGGTGCGGATCCTGGCCGGGACGCTGGTGGAGGTGGGGCGCGGGTCGCTGAGCGTTGCCGATGTGCGGGAGGCGCTCGCGAGCGGCGACCGGCGGACGGCGGGGCCGACGATGCCGCCGACGGGGCTGTGCCTGGAGTGGGTGCGGTATGGAACGTAGAAAGCCGTCCGGCGATATCCGGCGGCGGCGCCGGCGCGCGGGCTGGATACTGCTCGTGATCGGCGGCGTGCTCCTCGCGGCGAGCGCCCTCTCGTTCTGGCGCGGGATGGGGCACTGGTCCGCGGTGCGGGCGCCGGGGACATCGGCCGTGCACCAGCGCTTCGTGCTGCTGGTCCGGGGCGAGCTGCGGGTGGGGACCCGCGGGACCGCGGGGTTCTTTACGCGGGCGATCGCCACGCCGGGCTGGGAGTGGAAGCCGCCGGGCAGGATGCTGCTGAACCCGCCGGGGCGGGTGTGGATGGCGTGGCGGTACACCGGGCGGCAGACCGTCAGCTACATCCTCCCCGTGCTGCCGATCGCGGCGGCCATGGCCGGCGTGGGCGTGGCGATGCTCGTTGTGCGGCCGCGGCCGGAATGGGCGTGCAAGGGGTGCGGCTACGACCTGCGGGGAACGGTGGGCGGGGTGTGCCCGGAGTGCGGTACAGTCTGTTCCGCGTGCGCATCCTCCACATCTCAACCCGGCTGATCCTCGGCGGCTCGCAGGAGAACACGGTTCTCTCGTGCGAGGGACAGGCGCGGGCGGGCCATCAGGTTCACCTGGCCTTCGGGCCGATCTACGGGCCGGAAGGTTCGCTGCTGGAGCGTGTGGAGCGGTTCCGGACGGACGATGGTCGCGGGATCGCGACGCACACCGTGCCGCACCTGGTGCGTGAGGTGGGTGTCAATTCGGATCGGCGGGCGCTCCGCGAACTGACGGCGCTGATCGAGGAACTCAGGCCGGACATTGTGCACACGCACTCGAGCAAGGCGGGAGTGCTGGGGCGGGCGGCAGCGTGGTCGCAGCTCCGCGGTTCGCGGCGCAGCTCGGAGACCACTGCCCGCGCCGAGCGGGCGGGCAACTGGAAGGATGTGCACGGGAACGAACGAGTTCGACCAGCGATCGTCCACACCATCCACGGACCGCCCTTCATGCCGGTGGAGGGCGGTTTCGTTCAGCGAAACCGGACCCGGCTGAAGAACCGCGTCTACGCAACAGCCGAGCGGTACGCCGCCAGGCGATGCCACGTGATCGTCTCCGTCGCCGACGCCATGACGCGGCAGTTCCTGGCGCGGGGGATCGGGAACCCGGGGCAGTACACCACCGTCTATTCCGGGATGGAGGTCGAGCGGTACCTCGCGCCGGCGCCCGGCGAATCGCGCGGGGAAGTGCGGGCGCGGCTCGGCCTCGGAGAGGACGATGTGGTGGTGGGAACGGTGGCCCGCCTCGCGGAGCACAAGGGCCACGACGACCTCCTCGACTCCCTCGCCGGCGACCTCACGCGGCATGCAAGGTGGAAGCTCCTCTGGGTTGGCGACGGCTGGTGGCGCACCCGGCTGGTTGAGAAGGCGCGGGGCCTGGGCCTTGACGTCGCCGAGCTCGATAAGTCTGGCCCTGACCCCGCCGCCGCCCGCGTGGTCATCACCGGCATGGCGCCGTCTGAAGCGGTGCCCGGACTGATGCGGGCGATGGACATCCTCGCCCACCCCAGCTACCGCGAGGGCCTCCCGCGCACCATCCCCCAGGCTCTCCTCTGCGGCGTGGCGCCGGTGGCTTACGACGTCGACGGCACCGGGGAGGTCTGTCGCGACGGCGAGACCGGCCGCCTCGTCCCCCCCGGCGACCGCGCAGCGCTCCGGGCGGCCATCGTCGAGCTGATCGAGCGCCCCCGCCTGCGGGCGGAACTCGCCGCCCGCGGCCGGGAATGGTGCACTGAGCGATTCAGCGCTGCAAGAATGGTCGCAGCGCTCGAGGGGGTGTACGCCCGGGCGCTCGAGAAAGCGAGGGGCGGGGCATGATCCGATCGGCGCTCGTGTTCTCCGCGGCCGCGCTGCTGACGCTCGCGCCCGCCGCGGCCCAGATGCTGGATTTCGGCACGCCCGCGCCCGCCGCCGCAGCGCCGGCCGCAAGCGCCAGCGCCCAGGCCCTCGCCGCGCAACTTATGAAGGAGGCCGACGACCTCCGCGCCGGTTCTACTCCCGCCGCCCCCCCGGGGGACGACCTCGCCGCCCGCCAGCGCTCGGCCCGGGCCGCCGCCCGCGACCTCGCCCGCGCCCTGATCACCGCCGGGATCGACCGCGGCGCGGCGGGCTCCGACCTCATCCTCCGCGGCCGCGCCCTGGCCCGCCGCATGGGCGAGGTGGATGCCGCGATCGGCGCCCTCGCGGGCGGGCAGGACCGGTCCCTCCTGCGGCTCATCGCGGAGGACCTCGCGGGGGGCGTTGCCGCGATGGGCCGGCGCGGGGCCGATGCCGACGCCGTCCTCCTCCGCGCCCTCACGATGCTCAGCAGCGCAGCGCCGGCGCCCCATACACCGCCCGATCCGCCGCTCCTCCCGCCCCTCCCCCCCCTCCCGCTGCCGGCGATCGAGGCGGTCGCCCGCACCCCCGGCATGACCGGCCCGGCCGTCGAGGCCTACCGCGACCTCGCGGCGGACCTCGCCATCGCCGGGGGCTGGATCATGCACCGCCCCCGCGCCGAGCGCACCGCCTCTGCGATCGCCGGTGCTGTGGGGGCGATCGACTCGGCGCCCTCCTGGGTCACGCTCCCCGCGCGGTCCGCCCTGGGCGCTGAGCTCGCCGGGGCGCTCGCGGGCCTGCGCGATCCGTCGACGGCCGCGGCCTCGCTCGCCGCCGTGGAGCGGATCGGGGCGCTCGGGGCGACCTTCGCCGCCTCGGCGCGGCTCGAGGGCGCGGAGGGCAACCGCGTGCGCACCGTGCTGGTCGAGCAGCTCGCGGCGATGGATGCCGAGGCGTGGGCGCGGCTCGGGGAGTACGCGCGGCTGCTGCCTTTGGCGGCGCTGTGGGAGGAGGGGCTCTCCGAGCGCGGGTTGCCGCGGCCGCTGCGCCCGGGGTTCCGGGCCCTGTCGGGGGCCGCGCGGGGGACCGCGCCGCGGATGGTCGCGGTGCTCGGCTCGGTGCTGCGGGTGCCGGGGGCGATGAACGACCCCGGGGTCCTCGCGGCCGTGAACGCCCACCAGCGCGCGGTGGAGGACCTCCGGCTCTGGGTCCGCGCCGGGGAACTGCTCGCAGAGCCGGAACTCGGGAACGCCCGCGCTGAGCCCGAGCCGCGCCCGGAGCTGCGGGGGATCGCCGAGCGGATGCTCGACCTCGGCCAGGCGATGCAGCGGGCCGACACGCGCGCGGCCGCCATCGAATCGGCGCGGGCGCTCGCCGGCGAGGTGCTGCTCTACGCCGAGCTCCCGGGGGAGCCCGCGCTCCTGGCCGCCGTGAACGGCGATGGGGGGGGTGGGGGTGGGGGTGGGGGTGGGGATGACTGGGCGGCGGCCACCGGGGGCAGCGCGGCCGCCCTGGCCGACCAGATCCGCACCGCCCGCCGCGCCTGGATCGGGGGGATCGCCGCCGATTCTCCCGACGCCGAGGCGCTGGCGCGGCTCGCGGTCCTCCGCGGCGTGATGGAGGCGGCCAACGCCGCCGCAGCGCTCTCGATCGGTGGCGATGGACGCCCGGGCGGGGGT
>JAEYVB010000161.1 GCA_023429345.1 Planctomycetota bacterium | reverse complement strand
GCGCACGCCCCACCCGCCGCTGATCCCCGCCGATGCCGCTCACAAGCCTTCAGCATAAAAGAAGACAAGCACCGCGCCCGTCGCGAGCGCCAGCATGACCAGCGTGTTCACAGCGCCCAGGAGCAGGAGCGCGCGGGCCGGCCGGCGGACCCCGAGGTACTGCCGGAGAATGGCCCGCCAGAACACGAAGCTGCACAGCCCCGTCCAGAGCATGAGGATGACCGGCTTGGCGATGTCGAGCCCGTAGGCGAGCGCCTCGCTCAGCGCATCCAGCCCGCTGGGAAGAAAGTAGTACAGGCTCCAGGCCCCGACGTGCACGATGCTGATCGCCCCCCACGGGGCGACGACGAGGGGCAGCACCACCGCGGCGTGCGCGGCGAAGCGCGGGAGGTCCGCCGCCCGCAGCGTGCCGCCGGCCCGGGCCGAGGGGAAGAGCGGGAGCGTGACGCACGGCAGGAGAACGAACACCGCGCACGCGACCACGAACGGAGAAACCAGCAGGTCGATGTACTCTTCCTCCCAGTGCGCGTACGGCCAGGCCGCCATCGCGAGGTAGTCGTCCGCCGCCGCCCAGCTCTCGAGGAACGTGCGGTCGACGAAGTACATCCCCAGCGCCAGCAGCGTCAGTAGCGCCCCCACGACCGAGTGCGTGAGCAGCGGCCCCACGAGGGCAAGAACCGCCAGCCGCCAGCGCGAGGCCGGGCGCTGCGCATGGGCGCGGGTCCAGAAGGAACGGCTGAGACAGACGCCCAGCACCGAGTCGATGAAGGAGTGGAGGCTCGGACGGCGGCGGGCGTAATCAAAGAGCGGCGCAGCCAGGCGGCGCCGACCGAGGATCTGCGACCACTCGAACCCCTGGCCGCACTCCGGGCAGGCGCCCCCGAGCGGGCACGCCGTGATCCACCCGGTGACCGCGCCGGTGAGGTCGTAGCCGCAGGAGGGGCAGGTCGGGACCGCGTGCACGACGGAGAGAGTATCGAAACCGCGGCGATACCGGCAGGGATGCCCCCGCCACGCATCTACGCGAGCAGCGCCGCGGCCGCCGGGGAGGGGGTGTACTCGAACGGGTGGTCGATCGCGGCGCGGAGGTCCGCCGCCGTAACCGGCCCGTCCGGGAGCTGGACCGCGCCGATGTTAAATCCATCAAGCTCGCCCCGGAGCTTCCGCCAGGGCCACGCATCGAAAAGGTGCTGGGCGCCCGCGTGGTGCCAGGGCACCTTGACGCCGTGGGCGCGCTCGTACCGGTCCGCCGCGGCCGGGAGGTCGATGTCGTGGAGGATGGCCCACCCCCCGGGCCGGAGGAAAGGGGCGAGGGCCAGAAGGTCGACCGTGGGCGCGGGATGGCGGTGATCGCCGTCGATGAAGGCCATGTCGAAGAGGCCATGATCAAGGGCATGATCCGGGCCGGGGACCAGGGCGCCGAGGTCCAACGCGGTCCTGTTGGTGTGGAGCAGGCAGCCCCGGGCAAGCGCCGGCGCCATCTCCGCGACCGCGCTGCCGACCGCGCGCGTGCGGTCGAAGTAGCACCACCGGTGAAGGTCGATGCTGACGAGCGCCGGACCGGCATCGCCCTCGAGCGGGCTCCCGGCATCGTGCAGGGCGTGGAGCAGGACCGCGCTGGAAGCGCCGGAGGCCGCGCCGATCTCGACGATGCGCCCCGGGCGGAGGCAGGCCACCATGTCGTAAAGAAAGAGGGCATCCACGAGCCCGACGCTGCCCTGCGCCCAGTCCGGAACCTCGAAGATCTCCGCGGTCCGCCGGAGCGCGTCGGGGTCCTCCGCCCGGCCGAAAGCAGCCCGGACGGCCCGATGAGAAGCGATGCTCCGCTCGAGCCGTTCGAGACGCGCCCGCCTCCCGGCCTCCCCGGTAGCCCGCGGCTTCTTGATGATGGTGGAGGGCGTCATGATCGGTCTCGCGCGGGAGGGGGACAAAGGGGGAGCAGTGGAGTATCGACGGGGGGTCGCGGCGGCCTTGAAACCCAGGTCACTCCCGCAAAAGCGGGTGCGGTTAGGGTTGGTGCCCGGCGCCGGGAGTGGTAGGCTGGCCCGAGCGGAACTCTCCGCGGATGTGTGCAGGAGTACCCGAGCAAGGAGACGGCGAAGATCCGAGCGAGTGTGGCGGCGGCGGTTCTGGCGTGCGCGGGGGCGGCGAGCGCGCAGGTCTACGAGCGCGCAACCCAGGGGCCCATCGGAATCACGAGCGGCGGCGGCCTGGCGGTGAGTTCCCTCTTCTTTCTCCGGGTGGCGTTTCGAGGTGACCAACGGTCCCATCGTCACGACCAACATCGGCGGGCACTTCTTCTCGCGCGGGGGGGAGGTCTTCGGTGCGATCGTGGCGCTCACGGACGGGAACGACGATCCCGACGATTTCGCGCTCACCACGCCCGATGTGCTCGGGACGACCCTGATCCCGCTGCCGTCGGGAAGCTCGAACGTGGCGCAGGGCGCGCTGCCGCTCACGCTCCAGAACGGCTGGTACATGGTGATCGTGGGCTCGGGCGCATTCGGCGCGGCCGGGAGCGCGCCGCTGGTGGCGCAGGA
>JAEYVB010000319.1 GCA_023429345.1 Planctomycetota bacterium | reverse complement strand
GAACCGTACCGCGCGTTCCACCGGCAGCCGAAGAGACGGGTCCCGGGTCATGCCGTACGCCTCTGCCAGCGCGATCGCGGCGATCCCGTGCGTGTACATCGATTCCCCCGCCCGGAGGTCGCCGGTTTCGCTCTGGCGCTGCAGAAGCCATGAGAGACCCCTGCCGACGCGCTCGCGGTATTCCCCCTCGCGCACGTGCGTGTGGTCGGCGCCGAAGAAGCAGAGGAGCGCCAGCGCGGTGACCGCGGTATCCGAATCGACGGTCGACGGCCCATCGCACCCGCGGCAGTCATCATCGAAGCCGTTGCTATCCCAGTGACCGTCCGCCTGCTGGTGGCGGGCGAGCCAGTCGAGCGCCCGCCGCACGGCGGCCTCGGTTTCCTCGTCGCCGCCGTGCTTCTCGAGGACCTGCTCACGGATGTCCGGTGAGCGCTGGGCGTAGGTGCTCTCCGGGGGCAGATCGGGTGCTGTGTCGGTCGGGAGTCGGAGGTCGGGCATGCCCGGGAGAGGGATGTCGGGCGCTGTGGGCGTGCGCAGGGCAGGGGTCTCCGCGCGCGCGAGCGGTTCCGGCAATCGCTCGATCCCTACCGCCGTGCGGAGCTGAGCCTCCGCGGGCGGGGCGGCGGGGTTCGAACGAAGCGAGAGCGGAACTGCGAGGCCCGGGACCGGAGGTGCTGCCAAGATGTCGGATGAGGCAGGAGAGGTTGCGTCGACCTCCGAAGCCGCCGCCGCTTGCCGATCCGGTGAAGAGGCGGGAGTGGGGAGGGCGACACTTTCCATCGACGGAATCGGAGCCGGGTCGACGACCTCGCGGTGAGGGGCCTCGTTATCCAGGCCCGGGGAACGCAACTGTGGCGCCAGAGCGGCGTCGGGCCGGGTGTGGACCGGCGCGATCGGCTCTGACCGCGGGGACAGCGATACCACGGCCGCTGGGCGGTCCGGGTTCTGCAACGCAGCCAAGGAAGGGGAGACCGCCGGCTCCGCAACGGTCTGGGCAGGATCCAGGGTCTCTGTGGGGATGGCGGCCGGCTCCGAGAGCAGCGGAGGGTCCTGAGAGGCCACCAGGCTGGGGAGTTCCGACAACGGGCCCTGAGAGAAAGTTGGGCTCCTCAGAGGAGCAACCTGGACCTGCTCGATGCGCGATGGGGTAACCCGCGGCGCCATCGCCGCCAGATGGGATCCTTGCGCGAGCGGGATTGAGGGCGGCCGGTCCGGTACCGCCGGGTCGGGGGAGCGGCGCGACTCCTCCGTGATTGCTTGGGCCGCCGGCGCTGCCGGGACGGCCGTCTCCACGGTCGCCATCAATGCCGGCTCAGCGACCGAGATGTCCACCATGGGCTCTGGACTGGCGGTGACCGACCGTTGGCGCGGTTGCACCAGCACGGCCGCGGTGACCGGCGCAGCCGGTCCGACGCCGGCTTCCGCCGACAGCGTAGGGTTGGATTCAAAAGGGGATGGCCTCACCGCCGGGGGGGCCGCCACCGCGGGGTGCGGCCGCGGTTCGTCGGCCGAGTGCGGTGTCAGCACCTCGGGCATGCTCAGCGCGGACTCGGAGGCCGCGACCTCGAGGGGCGTCGGCTCTGGCGGCGGGGCGTCCGGGTATGCCCGTGCCGGTATCTGCGCTTGCACTACCGGCTGCGATTGCTGCGTCAAAGGGGGAAGCGAGGCCTCAGGGCGCTGCATGGCGGAGGTAGTTGGCAGAGGCGCCTCGATGGCTCGATCGGCCATCGCGGGTTCGACTTCCGCGTCGGTCAGTTGGCCGCGGATCTGCGCAACCAGCGGATCCGAGGATGGCTCCGCGGACGTCAGGTGCACTTTGTTGCCGCCGGGCTTCCGCAGGAACTCACCGATGGAGTTGCTCACACCCCAGAGCGTCAGCAGGAACAGGATGATGAGATGCACAATGCCCGAGCCGATGAGGCACTTGGCCAGGATGTTGAGCCTCTTGTTCCGCAGCGTCTCACGGAGGAGCCACAGGAGCGCAAGGAGCAGCAGCGCGAGCAGCGCCCAAAGCAGCCACGGCCAGATGCCGCTCCACAGGCCCGCCCAATCCACGCGCTGCGGCCCGCTCGCAACGAACACTCCGCGAGCCTCGCTGTGATAGATGTCGTAATCGCCCGCGTCGGCGGAGTCGTTCTCGCTCAAAACCCGCGGCCGGTTGGAGCTGAAGTCCAGGCCAAACCCGGCGAGGCTGAGCGCCGGGTCCAGTTCGTGATACTCGGTATTGATCCCCTCGCCGATCGGGGCCGGCCTTTGAACAACGCCCGCGAGCACCCTCGCTCGGTACAAGTCGAACCCGCCCTCGCCGCCGGGGCGGTCGGAGCTGAAGTAAATAAAGTCGCCCGCGGGGCTTACCGCCGGCGACCCCTCGTTCTGAGCGGTGTTGAGCGCGGGTACCTCCTCCGCCGGGCCGGCCGCACCGTCCCGCAGATCCGCAGCGTAAATGTCGTAATCGTGGCCCGCCTGGTTCTCGCGGATTGTCGCGGGCCAGGAGTACGAGCGATGCGATGGCCCTTCCCCCGGCCGCGGGCGATTCGAGGCGAAGTAGATTCGGGCACCGTCGGGGGTGACCGCCGGGTTGTATTCGTTGAAAGGGGAGTTCACCGCCGCGCCGAGATTGACCGGCTCCTGCCAGCCGCCTCCATCTGCGCGCCGAACCAGCCAGAGGTCGTACCCGCCCAGGCCGCCCTCCCGGTCGGAATAGAACAGGAGTCCGGAGCCGTCCGGGAGCGGTTCCGGGCCGAGCTCGTCCGCGTCCGAGTTGATGTCCGGGATCGGCCGAGGCTCCGACCACCCTGTCGGTGCGCGGTTACAAACGAAGATGTCCGCGCTCGCCCCGGCTCGGCCGCGAACAAAGTAGTACTCCATACCGCCGACGGAGAAACGCGGCTCGTACTCCTCCGACGCGGTGTTGACCTCGCCCGCGCGTGCGACCGGCGGCAACCAGAGGACTTTCCGGGGCGTAGCGTCCTTCGCGCTGATTCGGAGCGCTCCGCCGTCGGTCCAAATCCGGTTGGGACCCAGCCCAAAGGTCAGGGCCATCGCCCCCAGTGTCAGCATCAACGCGACACCAACCCCGACCGCGGGCACGACCCTCGCGCTGCGCCTCATCGCCGCCTCCCGCCGCCTCAGGGCGCGTAGATGGTGTCCAGGTAAGGTTCCTGCACGCCGGTGGCCTTGCATGTGTCGAGCACGCGGACGATGTGCTCGTAAGCAGCCTTGCGGTCGCCGCGCACGCTCACCTTCTGATCGGGGTTCCCCTTCACGGCTTCGGCGATCAATGCTCCCAACTCCTCGGGCTGCAGGGGCCGTCCCCCGACGATGATCCCGCCGCGCTCGTCGATGTTGACCACGATCTCGCGGAGCGCTGCGCTGATGGGCATGACGGCGGAGGCCGACGGGAGCGCCACGTTCATCTCTCGCTCGTTCTGCTGAAACGTCGTCGCGGCGAGGAAGAAGATCAGGAGCAGGAACACCATGTCTATCACCGGGGTGAGGTCGAGCGAAGTCGTGGACGCCTCGGAACGTGCCCGGATCATGCCGGCACCCCCACCATCGCTTGGGTGTGCCCGCTGCTGGCTACCACGTTCACCGGCACCGCCTCGGCCTCCTGCGGCCGTTCCCTGACCGGCAACACAGCATCGGACATCCCCGATGCGGACACTGGCGCTGGCGCCGCCAGCACGTACTCCTCCACAAACTCCGACGCGATCTGATCGATCTCGGTGATGCGGCGCTCGATGGTCGCGCTGATCCAGTTGTGGAACAGGAGCACGGGGATCGCGACGATCAGCCCGGCCGCGGTGGTGATCATCGCCTCGTAGATCCCCTCGGCCAGCATCTCCGTCTTCCCAAGCGCCTCGGCGGAGGTCGCCACCGTCTGGAACGCCTTGATCATCCCGGTGATCGTGCCGAGTAGCCCCAGGAGTGGTGCGACCGAGGCGATGACCGCGAGCAGTCGCAGCCGGATGCGCAGGCGCTGCACCTGGCGCTCGCCTGCTTCGGCGACATGCCGCTCGAGCAGATCGATAGGCTCCCCGAGCCGCTTGATGGCCACCGTCAGCACGGCGGCAATCGGGCTCGGGTCGTTCCGGCAGTACTCGACGGCCGCTCCGCGGTCGCGAACGGGATCCCGGAGCACCGCCTTCAACCCCGGAACAAACGCCGGCGGCACAAGCCTGCTCCGGCGCAGAGCGATCAGCCGCTCGGCCACAACCGCCAGAGCGACGAGCGAGCAGAGAATGATCGGGATCATCACCGGCCCGCCCTTGGCGACGAAGTCGGCGACCGATCTCACCGCCATTGCACTCCCCGCCCCGTCGACCTGGCCGAGGAGCCCCGATGCACTGTGCTGGTATCCCACCGTCTTTACTCCTCTCTTATCCGTTGCCGCCGGCGACGGCGATCAGCCGCTGGGCCGAGAGCTTCCCCCACTCTGTCTGGGCATGGTGCTCACTCACCCGCCGGTACTGCTTTGCCGCATTCTCCGGCTCGCCGAGCGCCTCGAAGCACCGGCCGGCCTCGTAGAGCGCGGCCGCGCTCCATTCCGGATAGGCATAGAGAATGTCCACCTTGAGCAGTTCGCGCACCGCCTCCCGGTGCTTTCCCTGAGCAAAGAGGCACTCGCCGATCTGGAACTGCGCCCGGGCGGCCGTCGGGCCGGTATGGCGCTCGACGACGGCTCCATAGTCGGCGATAGCCTCGTCGTGCCGACCCTGGTTCTCCTTCGCCCAGCCACGACCGAATCTGGCCTGAAACCAAAGGCCCGCACGGGGAAACCGCTCGAGCAT
>JAEYVB010000045.1 GCA_023429345.1 Planctomycetota bacterium | reverse complement strand
CCGGCATCGGTTCATCGTATGTTCAGTGCGCACTCACCGACTTCATCGCTCCGCTGCGTGCTCCTGCGTCGACGGGGGCGTCTGCCCCTCCCCGAAGCTGAAGATCGTCCGGCCGCCGCCGCCACCGCCGCCGCTCAGGTTGTAGACGTAGTTGGCGTCGAGGGCCTTGTCGATCCGGAGTTTGGTCTCGGTGAGGTGGGCCACGGTGTAAGAGTCGAGCTTCTCCGCGCCCTTGAGCGCCTTGCCGAGCTTCCCGCTGAGCTCCCGGAGCTTCATGGTCGAGAGGTTGGCGATCGGCTTGCTCGCCGCCCCCATGCCCGACTCCATGCTCAGGTCGATCAGCCGCTCCATATGCTCGCGCTGCAGGTTGCGGCGGAGGCTCGAGATCATCGGCCGCCGCTCGCTGAACGAGCCCTCGGGCGCGCTGTCCAGCTCCTTCCAGGCCGCCGCCGAGACGGCGTCCATCAGCTCCGGCAGCGTCAGCGCATCCTGGTCGCTGGGGATCATGAACTCGTTGTCGTAGACGCGCCGCAGCGTCGTGGGGTTCATCAGCATCGTCAGCACGCTGGCCTGGATGCCCATGATGCGGTCGTGCACCGGCCACGTCGGCTCCGCGTACGCGTTGCCGCCGCCGTCGCCCCACTTGTCCACGGTCATCTTCGTCAGCAGCTCCGGCGTGAGCCCGAACGACTCGTCGAAGAAGCTGTTGTCGATCACGAACTTCAGCGCGGCCCGCTGCTGCTCCACCGGCACCGGCGCCACCGGGCTGCGGTTCCCGCTGTCGCCCTTGCGGTCGCGGTTCACGAACGCGCCGCCCAGCCAGTTGGCCATGATGTTCACCGCGTTGGTCTGGGTCTCCAGCGTCGTCTGGTACCCGCGCCGCGCCTTGGACCAGCTCTCGCCGTCCTTCACGAACTTCTCGAGGATCCGCTCGCGCAGGAACGTCGCCAGCTTCATCCGGCTCGCCGCGTAGTCGCGCGGGTCGGCCGCGAAGTCGTACCGGCGGGCCAGGGGGTCCGGGCCCCCGGTGTCCTCGTCGGTCCCGTAGGTCAGCTGCGGCTCGCTCACCCGCTTGAGCACATCCTTCGGGTCGCCGAACGTGTAGCCGTACTCGATCGCCCACAGGTCGTACGGACCGACCCCGATCATCGTGTAGTCGCCCTGCACCTCGCCGTCGCCCATGTTGATGTTCACCGGGATGTAGTCCATCACCGAGCCGGCGAACGCCTTCTTGCCCTTCAGCTCCGGCGAGTTGATCTCCTTCAGGCTGTAGATGCTCGAGGCGCGGAAGTTGTGCCGCAGGCCCAGCGTGTGCCCGACTTCGTGGCACGTCAGGTCCGCCAGCATCGGCCCCAGGAACCACTCCGGGATGCCGTCGATGACATCGCCCTCGTCCTTCTTCTCGTCCTTCTTGACGTCGCCCGGCTTGGCGTTCGTTTCCGGCGCATCTTCGGGGTCGCCCGCCCGCTCCTCCTCGAGCAGCCCGAGCACCTCGAGGCTCAGCCCCGCCACGGCCATGTCCATCGCCTTGCCGTGGGCCGCCATGCACACGCCCGCGTCCGGCGCGATCTGGAAGAGCTCCTGCAGCTCCGGGCTGGCCATCATGGCCGCGTCGCCCTGGAAGACCGCCCGCCCGCCGTAGGCAAGCAGGCCCTCGCCGCGCTGCCGGGCGATGTTTGCGATCACCCGCTCACGCTCGTGCGCCGGCGCCATCCGCACGCGCGGGTCCCACTTGGGGTTCTTCGCCAGCCACTCCAGCGTCTCGGCGCTCATGCCCTCCATCGCGCTCTGCGGCAGCAGCTCGTTCGACTGGCTCCAGAAGTGCCGGATCCAGCCGTCGGTCAGCACGATGTCCGCGTCCAGGATCTCCCCCGTCAGCGGGTGCGACCGGTGCGGGCCCACCGCCGTCCCGATGTTGTTGCTCAGGAACCGGATGAAGTTGTACCGCACATCCTCCGGGTCCTTCTCCATGTGCTGGTTGGTGTCCTTGTCCTGGATCACCACCTGCACCGCGTCCACGATCCCCACCTTCTCGAACGCCTCGTTCCAGTGCAGCACGCCCTCCTTCACCCAGCGGCGGTACCGGATCGGGAACGTGTGCTCGAGGTAGAACACGATGGGCTCTTTGGGCGGGCTCATCTTCAGCTTCGGGTCCGCCTTCTCCAGGTGCCAGCGGTTGATGTACCGCGTCCACACCTCGTCGCTCTTGTACTTCCCCAGGTCCTGGTAGCTCGTCTGGAAGTACCCCACCCGCTCGTCGGCCTTCCGCGGGCGGTACGCCGAGTTCTCCGGCACCACGCTGATCGAATAGCTGAACGTCTTCAGCGTCCCGTCCGACGCCGGCATCTCGAACGCCGTCACGAAGTTCCGCGGGAAGCTCTTGGCCTTCGCGATCGTCGCCAGGCGCGTGTTGGCCCCCTGCGCCAGACGCCCGTAGAACGTCGACGCGTTGCCCACCAGCAGGTTCTTCAGGTCGACCACCGGCTGCCCGTTCGGGCCCATGCACACGATCGGCACATCCAGCACCACCCGGTCCGTGAAGTGGTTCGCGATCGAGCTCTTGCTCTCCGCATCACCCGTCGAACGCGTGTTCACCTGCGGCTCCACCAGCGCGATCCGCTTGTCGAACCGCTTCCAGTAGACGTACCGGTCGTTGTCGCTCATCTGCAGGCCCGCGAAAATCTCCCCGCGCGGCACCGTCAGCGCGATCAGGTGCTTCTGGTTCTGCCACCCGCGGGGCAGCTCCGCCAGCACCGAGTTGTCCTTCTCTTTCACCCAGATCCCAAAGAGCGTCTGCTCCCCGTCGGGGCTCAGCCGCTGCTCGTACCCCTCCGAGACGTCCTTCCACGACGGAAACTCCGGCTTCTTCGACTCCGCCGGACGCTCCGCGCCCTCCTGCCCCAGCGCCGCCACCGGAAGCACGCCACCCGAAGCCAGCGCCAGCGCCAGCCCCACCACGATCCTCGACTTGTGCATCGATCTACTCCTTGGGGTCAACTTCCGCTTCGCCGCGCGGCAGGGGGTCACCGGCTCTTCGCGGCTCGTGCAGATTACTTGATACTCATCTCTTTGGAAACAGGTTCAGGGTTAAAGGTCGGGACCTGTCCGGCAACTCCGTCCACTCCCAATCAACGTCCACGAGCCCGGGATCATGCCCGAACGCTCCCCGGAACCACATTGGATGCTCTTCAGCCGGATTCCCGGCCCTCAACCCGCGTTCCGGAACCCCAGCATCACCGCAAGCGTGATCGCCAGGAACACCCCCACCGCGAGCTGGAACGCCCGGTCCTGCGCAGCCAGCTCGGTCGGGTCGTCGTAGTCGCCCCGCTCCAGCAGCACGATGCACCGCAAAAGCCCGTACGTCGCCGGTAGCATCGTCAGCCAGAGCAGGTTAAAACCCCACTCGTACCGCGACCCCTGGGCCTGCACGTACCCCGCGTACGTCACCAGGCACGCCACCCCCGTCACCACCACAGCCATCCGCAGTAGCTCGTCCGTGTACGTCCCCTGCACCGCCCGCGCCGCCGCGGCCCCCTCCCCCATCGTCCGACGCTCCCCCAGCCGCTTCCCGAAGGCCAGGAACATCGACACGAAAAACGTGCAGTTCAGCAG
>JAEYVB010000040.1 GCA_023429345.1 Planctomycetota bacterium | reverse complement strand
TGGCGTTCTTCTTCGGACTCGCGGCCCTGCTGGAGCATTACGAGAGGCGGACGCGGGGGTGGTCGCCGGAGCTTGCGAAAAAGCACAGAAACGTTCGGAAGAACCTGATCGGGTGCGTCGTGCTGGTGGCGCTCTTTGACTGGGCGGCGGGGAAGGGCGGGCGGGGCGATTGGGGCGTGTTCTTCTTCGGGGTCGTCTACATGTTCATGGAATCGATGGTGCGCCGGGTGCGGACGGCGGTGGGGGCGGAGCTGAGGATCGCGGAGCATGGCGGGGGGCGCGGCACTTCTGCTACGCTCCGCCCTGATGAAGATGCCGACGCTGCTGCTGCTGGGATCGGGGGAGCTGGGTAAAGAGGTGACCATCTCGGCCAAGCGGCTGGGATGCCGCGTGGTGGCGGTGGACAGTTACGCGGGCGCGCCGGCGATGCAGGTGGCGGATGCGTCCGAGGTCGTGAACATGCTGGACGGGGGTGCGGTCGAGGCGGTCGTGCGGAAGCACCGGCCGGACTTTGTGGTGCCGGAGATCGAGGCGATCCGGACGGAGCGATTGCTGAAGCTGGAGGGGGACGGGTTCAGCGTGATCCCGAGCGCGCGGGCGGCGCACCTGACGATGAATCGGGATGCCATCCGTGATGTCGCGGCGAACACGCTGGGGCTGCCGACGGCGCGGTTCGCGTACGCCGAGAGCGGGGCGGAGCTCGAGCGCGTGATCCTGGGAGATGGCGGGAGGCGTCGCGCGGGCGGGGCGAAGGGCATCGGGCTTCCCTGCGTGGTCAAGCCGGTCATGTCGTCCTCGGGCAAGGGGCAGTCCATCGCACGGAAGCGGTCGGACATCGCGCGGAGCTGGGCGTACGCGCAGGCGGGGCGGCGGGGGGATTCCAGCCGCGTCATCGCGGAAGAGTTCATCGACTTCGATTACGAGATCACGGTGCTGACGGTGAAGCAGCGGCCGGTGCTGCGGGATGGTTCGAGGGGGCGCACGCTGTTTGTGCGGCCGATCGGGCACCGGCAGGAGCGCGGCGACTACATGGAGTCGTGGATGCCGTGCCGGATGAAGCCCGCCCTGGCCGCGAGGGCTCAGAGGATGGCGAAGAAGATCACCGACGAGATCGCCGGGAGGGACGGGGCGGGGATCTTCGGCGTTGAGTTCTTTGTGCGGGGCGATGAGGTGATTTTTTCGGAGCTCTCGCCGCGTCCGCACGACACCGGCATGGTGACGATGATCTCGCAGGACCTCAGCGAGTTCGACCTGCACGTGCGGGCGATCCTGGGGCTGCCGATCGCGACCATCAACTACGCCAGGGCGGCGGCCTCGGCGGTGATCCTCGCGCCCGGGGACTCGGCGGGCGAGCCGGAGTACGAGGGGATCGAGCGGGCGCTCGCCCTCAAGAACGTGCAGGTGCGGATTTTCGGGAAGCCGAGCACCCGGAAGCACCGGCGGATGGGGGTGGCGCTGGCGACCGCGAACTCCGCGGCGGCAGCGCGGAAACTGGCGACGCGGGCGGCGGGGATGGTCAAGGTGAAGCCGGCACGATGAGGGGCACGCGGCGCCGGATGGGTCGATCCGAGGGCCCCGGGCGCTGAGCGGCCTCGAGCGGCTGCGCACTGCCGTGGTATCCTGCCCGGGATTCGCCCGCTCTCCGGAGTTCACCATGAAGCGTGTCCTGCTTGCGGCGTTGTTCTTCGGGATGATCCTGACGCTCGGGTCCGGCGTTCGCATCGCGGCGCCCACCTACATCGCCATCGGCGGCGGGATGCAGGACGACAACGAAGCGCTCTTCGAGGCCCTGCTGCGACGCAACGACACGGACAAGATTGTCATCGTCCCGTATTCCAGCGCCGACCCGGAGGAGGCCGCGGCCCGGATGATCGAGCGGTTCAAGAAGCAGCGGCCGGGTTCGCGGTACGTCGTGCTCCCGGACGCGACCAGGGATGCCGAGTCCAAGCGGCTGGCGGCCTCCTGGATCGGGCACGCGGACCTGGTGTTCTTTACGGGCGGGGACCAGAGCCGTCTCGTACCGCGGTTTGTGGAGGTTGGACGGGACAACGGGGTCCTCGGGGCCTTGAGGGACGGCATGCGCAAGTATGCCACGCCGGTCGCGGGCACCAGCGCGGGGTGCGCAGCGCTCAGCGATCCGATGTTCACCGGCGGGGGGAGCGAGTCGGCGCTCGCGGATCTGCCGGCGACCGACGGGGAGGAGTCGGAGCCGCGCAAGCGGGGCGTGCAGCTCGGGCGGGGGCTGGGGCTCGTGGATCACGTGATACTCGACAGCCACTTTCTTTCGCGGGGGCGCGTGGGGCGGATGGTGGCCGCGCTGGAGGCCACCGGGAAACAGTTCGGCGTTGGAGTGGCCGACAACCGCGCCGTGAAGATCATCGGGAACAGCTACACGGCGATCGGGGATGCGGCAGCGATGGTGGTGGATGTGCGCGAGCTGAAGCGTGAGGGGCTGGGTCGCCGGGGGGTGCGGATCTCGCTGCTGAGCGATGGCGATGCGTTTACGCCGGTGGTGCGTCCGCGGTCGTCCAATCCGGCGACGGGGTCCGGGCATTTCGGGCCGCGGGGAGTCATCGTGGAGCGAGTCGACGCGGCCGCGGGGTTGGCGGGGGAGGTTCCGGCGGTTCCGGAGGCGTGGGGGAGAGATGTGGTGCTGGGGATGTTGCGGAGGCTGGCGGCGGATCCGGCGTCGGTGCAGCGGGCGCGGAGTGAGCGGTTCGAGGTGGTGATCAGCGCGGATGAGCGGACAACGTTCTCGTGGCGCGAGGGGGAGCTGGGCTCGCTCGGCGTCGTCGCCGCGAAGATGGACATCCTCGAGCGGGAGGATCGGGAACCCTGAGATGACGAGACCACAGGCCACAGCCCGGGGCGGCTGTGACCCGTGCTACGAAGCGAAAAAAAGACCGCCGATCGTTTGATCGGCGGCCGTAGGAGCTTTCCTACTTCGGGCTGCTGCTGCGCAGCTCCGTCGAGTGCGCTTAGTTGCGCAGCCCTTTCGTACAGGAACCATTACTCACTGGATCACCTCCTTATCGAAAGAGCCCCTTCGGCCGACGCGGCTCTGTACCAGGCCGCCGCCGAACTCTTCCCCCGCGGACCGTCGCCCGCGGCACATCGCCCCGCCGTGGCGGGTCGTCGCCCCCCTCGCCCGTGCTATCCCGGGTTCTCCGGGAGATCGCGAAAGGTCCGAGGGACGAATGACAGAGTATCGCCAAAACGTACGCGGCGACCCCAAAAACGGTTCGCCCGCCGGCGAATACTTTCACCGGCGGGGGAAATGGGCGCGGGTGGATTCGAACCACCGAAGGCAATTAAGCCACCAGATTTACAGTCTGGCCCGATTGGCCACTCCGGCACACGCCCGGCTCCGGACGGCTGTCCGAAGGGCCCGAACCATAGACCTCGGCCTTCGGTGTGGCAATTCGGCCCATCAGCACGGCGTGGGATCGAAGGCGAGGGGCTTGGCGCGGGGGGTGTATTGGGGTGCTGTCGGTTTCATGGACGGGCCGTGTAGGGGCATGATTTTCATTTAATGCCCCTTTCATCATCTCCTTAGCCCACGAGATGAAAG
>JAEYVB010000360.1 GCA_023429345.1 Planctomycetota bacterium | reverse complement strand
GGTGACCGCCGCGGGCAGACGAGCCTGCTGACCGTCTTCGACGGCTGGGGGAACCCCGTCCGGTACGTGCATCCCGCATTCGCAGGGAACCATCCGACCGACGGCTCCGCCACGTTCATGCAGGTCTATGCCAATAACGGGACGGGCATTCTGAAGGCGCCTCCCATCGTGGACAGCGTCCAGCGGACCTTCGGCATCGACTCGGTTCGGCGCCAGGGCTACCCCGATGGAACGGATGCGGATGGCGGCTTCACCCCCGGCAACCGGCCGTACTTTTATTCTTGCGGCCCCGATGGCAAGCCCGAGACGATCGAAGACAACGTCTACATCAATCAGCCCACCTACTCGAAGCAGTAAACGATGGCTCTCCCGATCGAGGATCGGCTGGTGCGGCTCGAGGAGGGGCAGGGCTTCGCCGAGCACACCGTCGAGCAGCTCAACGCAGAGCTTGTGGAGGTCAACCGAAGGCTGGCCGAGGCCATGGCGCGGCTGGACCGTGTCGAACAGCGGCTCGCCCAGCTCCAGGCCCCCGCCGCACCGGACGCCTCGGAAGACGCCGGCCAGCCACCCGGCGGCGATCCTCCACCGCATTGGTGATCAGCCGCCGAAGAGCTCCTCGGCGATCTGGACGGCCGTCAGGGCGGCCCCTTTCCGCAACTGGTCGCCGGAGACAAAGAGCGACCAGCCCTTGTAGTACCGCTTCCGGGCCGCCTCGTGCCCTTCCTGCGACAGGTCGGGCCGGATGCGGCCTACCAGCACATCATCGCCGTGGCTGGCCTTCAGTGGCGTGGGGAACTGGTTCGCGGCCCGGTCGTCGATGATCCACAGGCCGCGGCCGCGGGACAGGGCATCCCGAACCTGCTCCTCGGTCGCGGGGGTCCTGAGGGTGAGCGTGATAGCCTCCGAGTGCCCCTGCATCACCCCCACGCGGACGCAGGTCGCGGAGACCTTCGCCGCGGGGTCGCCCCAGATCCGGCGCGTCTCGGCGACGATCTTCTCCTCTTCGCCGTTCATTCCCGTCTCTGGATCGATCGCGGAGTCGTGGCTGAAGACGTTGAAGGCGCAGGGCTCCCGGAAGATGCGGGGCTCGGCCGTCCCCCCCGCCAGCACGGCGCGGGTCTGGTCCTGGAGTTCCGCCATGGCCTCAGCGCCGGCGCCGGAAGCGGCCTGGTAGGTCGAGACAACCATGCGCTCGATCCCGAACGCCCGCCGCAGCGGTTCGACCGGGACCAGCAGGATGATGGTCGAACAGTTCGGCACCGCGACAATGCCGCCTGCGCCCTTGCCGGCTGACCGCCGGAGGCCGGCCAGATCGCCCCCGTTCACCTCCGGGATCACCAGCGGTGCGGAGGGGTCCATCCGGAACCCCGAGGACTTGTCGATCGCGATGCCCCCCGCTGCTGCGACCCTCGGCGCGTGGTGCTTGCTGGTGGCCGCATCGGCGGCAAAGAAGGCGAGGTCGACGCCGTCGAAGCTGCGTTCCCCCAGCTCCTCGACCTTCAACCCGCGGCCGCCGAAGGGCATTTCCCTGCCCGCGGACCGCGCCGACGCGAGGAGCTTGACAGAGGCGTGGGGAAAGCTCCGCTGCTCGAGGATCCGGAGGCATTCCATGCCCACAGCTCCGGTGGCGCCAACGATCGCGATGGTGGGGTTCATGCCGACTTCCGGTTGGAAAGAGAGGGGAGGCAAAGGGTAGGTGCCGAGCCCGTTCCGGTCCCCGGGGGGGCGGCGTTCAGTGCGTGCGTCGCACCACCGCATCGGCCATCGAGTACAACAGGTCGCGTGCCGGCGACGGCGGAAGGCCCGCGAGTTCCGCCTTGGCGGTGGCGACCAAGTCCGCCGCCACCCGGTGTGAATGGGCCATGGACCCGGATCGATCGAGCGCCTGCTGCAACGAAGCGGCGGCGTCGGCATCCCCCTTGACCGCCCGCTCGAGGAGCACGAGAGACCGGCCCCGGTCGATGGGGCTGACCGAACCGAGGTGATGGACCAGTGGAAGGGTCAGCTTGCCCTTGGCCATGTCCTGGCCGACCGGCTTCCCGAGGGTGCTCGCGCGGGCGGTGAGGTCGAGCAGGTCGTCCTGGATCTGGAACGCCGCGCCGATGCCCTCGCCGAAGCGTTCGAGGCGGGCACGGTCGGCCTCGGCGGCCCCGGAGCAAACCGCCCCCAGACGGCACGAGAGCGCAATCAGGGAAGCCGTCTTTCGGCGGATGATCTCGAAATAGGTCGGCTCGTCGAGCGAGAGGTCCTCACGATGCGAGAGCTGCAGCAGTTCCCCTGCGCAGAGCGTCATGGCGATGTGCCCCACCGCGAGCGCGATCGACTGGTCCTCGAGCTGCGAGCACAGGTGGTAGGCCGCCGCGATCATGTAATCGCCGAGGATGACGGCGGCCTCGTTGCCGTAGAGGCGGTTGACGGTCTGGCCGCGGCGGCGGATATCGGCCTCGTCGAGCACATCGTCGTGCACGAGCGTGGCCATATGGATCATCTCGCAGACCGCGGCGCATGTGTGGTGGGAGGAGCCCAGCTCGACGTCCGGGCGGGCGGCGAGCCCCGAGACAAGGACAAGGGTGGGGCGGAGCATCTTGCCCCGGTAGTGCTCCACGTGCCGCACCAGCCGCTCGAGCGGGGGCAGGTCGGTGGCGAGCTGCCGCCCGAACCGCTCGTTGACGTGCTCGAGCCCGGCGGCGATGCGGGCGGACAGTTCGGGAGCGGCATGGACGTCGGGCGGCAGCACTCGCGGTGATCGTAGGTGCGGGCCTCCGGGAGGGAGGGGGCGGATCAGACGACGTCGAACTCCCGCTGCTTCTTCTTGTCCCGCATGGTCTCAACCAGCGACCGCAGCGTGTCGGCGATCTCGGCGTGGTTGCGGATGCTGTGGATGGGGAGCTGGGGGGAGGTTTTGTCGGTGGTGAGCAGGTCGATGTTCCCGATGCCCACGATCCGCTGCCAGAAGGACTGCGAGACCCGGATATCGCTGACGCGGTAGAGCTCGAGGTTGTCCGTGGCGCGACTAAAGACGCCGGTGGTCAGCCGCAGCCGTTCCCGGTCGAGCTCGTAGCGCGTGTACTTCACCGTGAGGGCGACCCAGACGGCGATAAAGATCGGCACGACGAGCACGCAGAGCACCCCGCAGATGAGGTACGTCGGGAACTTGCTCCACTGGCTGGGGCGGAAGGTCAGGACGGTGTTCTCGCCGGGCATGGCGCAATCTCCTGGGGTCGGCGCGGAGTGTACCGCGGGCGCGGACGGAGCGGGGTATGCTCCGGCCGTGGATGAACATTCGGAACTTGCCCGGGCGATTTCCATGGCACGCTCCGTCGTCGTGCTCACCGGGGCGGGCGTCTCGGCCGAGTCCGGGATCCGAACGTTCCGGGACACGATGGAGGGGCTCTGGAAGGACTTCGATCCCGGCCGCCTGGCCACCCCCGAGGCCTTCGCCGCCGATCCGGAGATGGTCACGCGCTGGTACGACCACCGCCGCCTGGGGGTGCTCGCCGCCGAGCCGAACCCGGGGCACCACGCGCTCGCCGAGTGGGAGCGTGCGGTCATCGGGCGCGGGGGCGCGTTCACGCTGCTCACCCAGAACGTCGATCGCCTGCACCACCGCGCGGGCAGCCGGAACGTAATCGAACTCCACGGCTCAATCGTTGTCTGGCGCTGCGTCAGAACGGGCCGGAAGCACGAGCCGCCCCCCGTCCCGTTTGAACGGTTCCCGCCGCCATCGCCGCACGCGGCCGGCGCCTGCCTGCGCCCGGACGTCGTCTGGTTCGGGGAGATGCTCCCGACGGCCGCGGTCGCCGCCGCCGACCGGGCCGTGCAGGACTGCGACCTGTTCGTAAGTGTCGGGACGAGCGCGGTGGTCTACCCGGCCGCGGGCTATGCCTATGCGGCGGCCGCACGCGGCGTTCCCGTGGCGGAGATCAACCGGGATGCGACGCCCTTGTCCGAGTCAATCCGTTGGTCGATCCGCGGGCGGTCGGGCGAGGTGCTGCCGACGCTGCTGCGGAGGGCCTTTGCCTGATCAGCGCGGGCCCGGTGGGGGGAGTTGTCCGGCATTCCAGGCACCGATGAAGGACGACCCGCGGAGGCCGAACGTGAGCGTGTGGCCGAAACACTCCACGGCCCATGACTGCGACTCGGGGGAATACGGCACGCCGAGAGAACTCATGACCTGCTGCAAGTCTCCGAGCACGCGCTCGGGGTGGGCATCCGAGCGCAGCGGCACCCGGATCACGGGGCCCTCCGCGGCGTTGCGCGGTCCGACGATCGCCACCACCCCCGTTCCCTTTGCGATCACCCGCTCGAGTGACGGAAGATTGCGCCGGATCCACTCACCCGAGGCCCGGACGCCCGAAACCTCGGGTGTGCGGAGCGCCCGGCGGGTCTCTATCGACATGGGAATCCACGTCATCCACGCCGAGGGCACAACAATCGCATAGGCCGCATCCTCGGGGGCGGGGCCGAGCACGGCCGGCCACTCGGGTGTGCTGATGCGGGCCGCCTTGACGTTGCCCGTAGGAAGCGAGCGATCGGACCACGAGAGGGAGAGATTCAGCAGCCGCGGCCCGTTAACGGCTTCCGGCTTTGCCGCCGAGGCCGCCACCATGACCGAACGCGCGTTGCTGATACGCCACGCCCGAAGCAGTTCCCCGGCGGTGCCCCACCCGACCTCGTCGGGCACCGCGGAGCGAAGACGGTCCAGGTCGACATAGGCCTCCATCACCGATGCGGCGTCACGATGGATCGGGCCGATCAGCTTCCGGTGCCCCGCCCAGCCGGGAGCGCCGCCGGCCGCGGGGGCAGTCGGGCGCGCCAGGGCATCATCGCCGATGCCGATCAGGAACGCATCAGGCGTCGACACCCATGCGAGTTGGAGGAGTGGGTCCTCCCTGACCCGGAGCGAGGTTGCCGTGGTGCCGTTTGGGAGTTCGACACGACTTTCGACCGGGTCCGAGTTCCGTGCCTCCGCAGCGCGCTGCATTTGGTCGCGGAGCACGGCCTCGAGTTCCGCATGCCGCTCGCCGGTTTCTACCCTCAGGACAATCGCGAAACGGGTAAGGGCAACCGGCCCGCCCGGCTTGGCCCTTTCGCCCGAGTCGACGGCGAGGTCCAGCAGTGTGATGCGATACGCAGCGCCCCCGAGCACGCCCGGGTCAAGGATCGCGGCCGCCGGACACGGCCCGCGGCCCTCTCGTGCAAACACGCCCTCCACCAGCGCCAGCATGCCCCGCTGCAGCAGGTCCTGCGTGGGATCGTGCGGCGACCCTGGCCCGAGCCCACCGGCGTTCAGGTACCAGTGGGCGATCGCCCCCTTCGGAGGCGACCAGGCTCCCGTCGGCTGAGCGGCCGCGGCCGCGCCGGGGCTGACCAGCGCGGCCGCGAGGATGACCAGAGCAGCGATCCCCCCCCAGACTATGTTCATCGCGTGGGTTCCGCCGCGTGGCCTCGGAGCAGAATGCCGATGAGCGTTGCCTCGGTATCCCCCTGACGGGCCGCGGCCATGGCGGCGCGGACGGCGAGCCGGTCCGGGGTGGGGAGGCTTAGGATGGCCAGGGCGCGGAAGGGAAAGTCACCGGGCTCGGCGAGACCGAAGCGGCCGCTCTCCTGGGCAGCGCCCGCCGCGCCGGCCGCGGCGATGAACGGCAGGATCTTGGCGACGGTGCCGAGTGCAGCGCCCATGTTCACGACGGTCGAGTGGGACGAGCGCGACTCGCTGACAAGATCGTCGCCGCGCCAGAAGGTGGTCTTGATCGTCGGGATCGCGCCCCTGGCGAGGTCGTGGTACAGCGGGATCACCATGCCCGGCTCGCGCGAAGGATCCGAGGGCGAACGGACCATGTTGGCAACCGCCGAGCCGAACATGCTGAGGAGTCCGTACCCGCCGCGGAGGGCCCGCGACGTGTCGGCGTACGAGAACTCCACGAGCGAGTCGCGGTTCTGCAGACCCTTCAGGTGCGTTGAGGCCATCAGCCCCTCCGCCTTGCCGGAGAGGTGGCGAACGGCGGCGACGGCCCCCTGCGGGATCGGGGATAGCACGAGCCATCGATCGGTGAGCGCCATCGTGAGCTCGATGGGCGCCGGCACCCCGGGGAATCGCACCGAATAGAACGTGGTGCCGCCATCCTCATGCGTCACGATGCGGACATACCCCCGGGCCTGAGCCTCCGCCGCCGCGTTTGCTTGCGAGGCAATCTTGGCGAGCGAATCGGCGAGCGTCGCCCGGTCCTCGACGGAGATC
>JAEYVB010000210.1 GCA_023429345.1 Planctomycetota bacterium | reverse complement strand
CCCCTGACCCCCGGGACGGGCCAGGCGCCCTCCGCCCCGGCCCCGACCGAGACGGCCTCGGTGCCGCAGCCCGAACCGGTCACCATCGAACAGAAGCCCCGCGAGCCCAGCCCCTACGAGCGGCTCGAACTGGCCCTCACCGCCATGCGTCAGCAGCCCTTCGACGATGCGGAGTACACCGCCCTGCTCGGCGAATACCAGGCTGAACTGGCGAAGCTCGAGAACAGCCCCACGAACCGAACCCTCCGCGCCCGCATCAGCCAGCGCATCGAGTTCCTCAAACTGCAGACGGATGTCCAGGCCGCCCGCCAGGCCCTCGCCGAGTCCGAGGCGACCATCGGCATCAACGAGCAGAAAATCGCCGAGCGGCTCGCCGAGGTCGACCGGAGCCGCCTGTACACCGTCGTGGGCCGCCTCTCCGCCAGCACGCTCTACGACGGGAAGCGCCTCCCCCTCATGTACCGCGTCCAGGCTGTCGGCGGACCCCGCACGCTCGCCTACGTCAAGCCCGACGAGAAGCTCGCCATCGCGGCCAAGCTCGGCCAGGTCGTCGGCCTCATCGGCGAGTCCCGCATGGACCCCACCCTCAAGGCCAACGTGATCACGCCCGTGCGGATCGACGCCCTGGAGGCCGCGGCCGTCGCGGATGTGCCGACCGATACGCCCGCATCCGAGCAATAACGCTCGACGCCAAAGCAGTCGCAGCAACCGCCGGCCGTCCGGCGGTTTTTCTTTACTCTTCCTGAGCCCGGAACACGGCGGTGACCTGCGAGCCGTACACCGGGTAATCGGTCCGGCAGCGGTACCCGCGGAAGCGCGACCCGTCGAACCGCAGTTTTTCGAATGTGTGCCGCAGCAGCTCCCCGTACCGCGGGACATCGACCGACCGGAAGCGGCTGATCCCAAGACCTAGGGGCTCCAGCGACTCCATCAGATCGAGCTGGTCCATATCCCGCGACGCGTTGTTCGGGCTGGCGACGCCCTCAAAGCTGGTGTCGTATATGCGCAGAGCGGGGTCCTGCCCGGGGAACAGATCCTCGTGGACCAGCACGTCAAAGTGCGAGAGACGCGCGGGTGTCACCATCTCCGCGAAGAAGTAGCTCTTGCGGTCGCTCCCCGCGGGGAAGTACCGGGGGAGTTCCGCGATGTTCGCCTCGGCGAAGACCACATCCACGCCGGAGTTCGGGCCGAAGCCGTCTTCCGCCAGCGTGTAATGCACGACCTCCCCCACCTGATGCACCCTCATCCGCGGCAGCGGCTCCGAGCAGAACTCCGGCAGTTGCAGCCCGTCCATGTGCTCTACGGATTGCCCGTCCAGCGACACCGGCCGCCGTTCCTGCCCGTCGCGGATCATGCGGCGGGTGCTGATCTTCACACTGACGCCGGGCCGCACGCGGTGCACGCCGATCAGCCCGTTGACCCAGATCACGTCGATGTGCCTCCCCCCGGGCGAAGGGTTCAGCACCACTGTCGAGAGAATGATGTCCGTCTGCACGCCCCGGAGCTGGCTCATGGCCTTGAACGCCGCCTGCTTCCGGCGGAGCTCGAACTCGCGCCGGGCATCCGGCACCCAAGCGCTCAGAATCGCATCCAGGATGCTGCGGTCCCCCACGCGCTCCCGGATCAGCATCTCGAACTGATCGATAGCGGCCGTCGCGTCCGCGATCATCGCCGCGGAGGCGCCCTTTTTGGAAGCAGCCTTCACCAGCCTCCGGAGCGGGTCCGGGCCGGGCATGCAGTGGGTTGCCGTCATCGGGTCGCGGCTGCGGGTGGCCTTCAGCACCCGGCTGGCCAGGACCTTGTCGACGCCGAGCGTCCGGGCCAGCGCCTGGGGCCCAGGATTCGACCGGGGCACCGCGGAAAGCACGTTCCGCAGGCTGCTGAGGAGGGCATCCCCGACCTCGGCGATCTGGACCTCCAAGGCCTCAGCCCCGGGGCCTGGTGACCGCGGTTCGGTATCAATCGGGGTAGCTGAGGCGGTTTCGAGGTCCATTTGTTCGGTCGTCGTGAGCCATCAACAGACATCACTGTACCATTAATCGAGGCGGGTTGCGAGCAGGAAAATGTATTTCTCACCAAGTTTCCGGGAAACTCGCTTGCAACCGATCGGAAACAATGGCAGTATGGAAACGAGCCGCCCCCGATTCCCAACCCGATCCCGCCGCGGCCGTAGTCAACAACACCCGAGTCCTGAGGGGAGTTCCAGGACCACAGGAGACCCGCCATGAAGATGCGCAGCCTTGCCCTGATCGCCCTCTGTTCCGGATTTGCCGCCACCGCCAACGCCCAGGTCCTCTTCGCCGAGGGCTTCAACGATGCAGCTGGGCAGTTCGAAGGGAACTGCGAGTGGGACGCCTTCAACGGGAATCCCGGCGGGCACATGCACGTCCCCTTCGGCGATTTCTGGGGGGTCACCATCCGCACCAACGGCCCGAACGCCTTCACCGGCGACCTCACCCGCCACGGCGGGAACCTCGAGTTCCGCATCGACATCCAGACGCTCCAGCTCCTGAACTGGAACCAGGAGCCGATGGACCCCGACTGGTTCCCGGTGGTGTTCCAGTTCGTGGACGCGACCGACCCCCTCATCAGCGTGTACTACACCGGCCCCGGCATGCCGCAGATCGCCCAGGGCTGGACGACGTACACCGTCCCGGCCTTCGACCCCACCGCCGCCACGCTGCCGGCCGGCTGGGGCGGCACCGGCGCTGAGGACCCCCAGACCTTCGAGCCCATGCTCCCCGCCAACCGCACGTTCGCCAGCGTTCTTCAGAACGTCGGCGAGGTGCGGGTCACCACCATGGAGCCCGGCATGTTCTACGCCAGCAGCTTCTGGGAGGCCGGGTGGGACAACGTCGAGCTGCACCTGGCGGGCGGCGGCACGACCTGCTACGCCAACTGCGATGAGAGCACCACCGCTCCCATCCTCAACGTCGCCGACTTCACGTGCTTCCTGAACCGTTTCGCCGCGGGCGAGAGCTACGCCAACTGCGACCAGAGCACGACCGCTCCGGTCCTGAACGTGGCGGACTTCACCTGCTTCCTGCAGTCCTTCGCGGGCGGCTGCAACTGAACGAAACGGCACCGCCGGACCACGATTCCCTCAGACGCCGCGGCTCGATGGCTGTGTAGCCC
>JAEYVB010000198.1 GCA_023429345.1 Planctomycetota bacterium | reverse complement strand
GGGCTACACCCCGCACGAGCTGCGCGACGCCTACGCCATCCCGGCCAACGCCGTGCCCGATCAGGAGCGCCGGCGGCAGATGAGCGCGTTCTTCTTCTGGTCGAGCTGGGCGTGCGCCGCCGAGCGGCCGCAGCAGGCCGCGGGCCCCGGCGGCCCGGAGCCGATCACGCCCCGGATCAGCTACACGAACAACTGGCCGAGCGAGCCCCTCGTGGGCAACCAGCCCTCCGGCGGCGTCGTGGTGTGGTCGGTCCTGAGCTTCGTCCTGCTCCTGGGCGGGATCGGGGCGCTCTCGTGGTGGTACGCCGTGGTGCACCACCGGGAGCGGGAGGGCGAGCACGCGCCGCCGGCATCGGACCCGCTGCTGGAAATGCGCCTGACCCCCTCGATGCGGGCGACCCTGAAATACTTCTGGGTCGTCGCGGGGCTGCTCCTCGTGCAGTTCTTTCTCGGGGCGGCGACGGCCCATTACGGCGTCGAGGGGACCGAGTTCTACGGCTTCCCCCTCGCGGACTACCTGCCCTACTCGGTCACGCGCACCTGGCACACGCAGATGGGGATCTTCTGGATCGCCACCGCCTGGCTGGCGACGGGGCTCTTTGTCGCCCCCGCCGTCTCGGGGTACGAGCCCCGCCTCCAGAAGCTGGGCGTCGACATCCTGTTCTGGTGCCTCCTGGTCATCGTGCTGGGCTCCTGTTTCGGCACCTGGTACGGCACGCGCCAGCGGATGGGCCACGAGATGAACTTCTGGCTCGGCCACCAGGGGTACGAGTACGTCGACCTCGGCCGCTTCTGGCAGCTCTTCCTGCTCGTGGGGCTCTTCCTCTGGTTCGGGCTCATGGTCCGCGCGATGTGGCCCGCCTTCAAAGACCCCGGGCCGCAGCGGCACATCCTCGTGCTCTTCACCATCGCCTCCGCCGCCATCGCGATCTTCTACGCCTCTGGCGTCATGTACTGGCGGCAGTCGCACTACGCCATCGCCGAGTACTGGCGCTGGTGGGTCGTGCACCTCTGGGTCGAGGGCTTCTTCGAGGTCTTCGCCACCGCCGTCATCACCTTCCTCTTCGTCCGCATGGGCCTCCTGGCGGCCAGGACGGCGGCCGCGGCCGTCATCTTCGCCACCACGATCTTCCTCTTCGGCGGCATCATCGGCACCTTCCACCACCTCTACTTCAGCGGCACGCCGACCGCGGTGATGGCGCTCGGCGCGGTCTTCAGCGCCCTCGAGGTCGTGCCGCTGACGCTCGTCGGGTTCGAGGCGTACGAGAACCTCGGCCTGGCGCGGGCGCGGCCGTGGGTGCGGGCGTACCGCTGGCCCATCCTGTTCTTCGTCGCGGTCGCGTTCTGGAACCTGGTCGGCGCCGGCCTCTTCGGCTTCCTGATCAACCCGCCCATCGCGCTCTACTACATGCAGGGCCTGCACACCACGGCCGTCCACGCCCACACCGCCCTGTTCGGCGTCTACGGCATCCTGGGCATCGGCCTCATGCTCTTCTGCCTCCGCGGGCTGACGCTCCGGAACATCTGGAAGACCCGGTGGGTCGCCGTCGCCTTCTGGTGCATGAACGTCGGCATGGCCCTCCAGGTGCTCATCAGCGTGCTGCCCGTGGGCATGCTCCAGACCTGGGCGAGCGTCGAGTACGGCTACTGGTACGCCCGCAGTGCCGAGTTCATGCAGGCGGGGTGGATCGACACGCTGAACTGGTTGCGCGTGATCGGCGACACCATCTTCGCCTTCGGCGCCGTGGCCCTCGTCTGGTTCGTGCTCGGCCTCAAGACCGGATGGTCGCTCCACCGCGAGCCCGAGATGGCCCTCTCGCAGCACGCCGACGACATTCAGCCGCCCCGCTGACGGAGGACGCCGCTCAGACGCCGTGGACGGCCTGGTCCACCATGGGACCCCGCGGTTCCATGCTCAAGGCGTCCCCACCGGGCCGTACGCCCCCGATTCCTCGTCGTGCCCCAGCACCCGCGCGAACACCGTGATCGGTTGGTCCGCCGCCACCTCGGTGGTGACCTCGTGCGTGACCAGCGCCTGCGTCTGCATGTACGCGGGGTTCGGGCGGCGGGCCGTCGCGAACAGGCGCGTCGAATCCAGCTTCCGCTCCGCCCGGTCCACCCTGAACGACCACCCCCCGCTGGGGGCCGTCAGGATCAGGGTGTGCTTCCCCGCGGCCGTCGAACGCGTGATTTCCGGGCCTTGATAGGCGGAATCCGAGATCGACACCCGGTCGCCGCTTGCGCACCCGCCGAGGATTGCGGCGATCCCCGCGATCCCCAGGAGGCCGGCGGCCGATAGAGACAGGTTGCTCCGTCGCGTGTACATCGAAGGACCCCTCTGCATGCGGGCTCCGGGCCCCGGGGGTATGGTACCGAGTGCGGGCGGACAGGTCTGACAGAGCATGTCGGCACGGAGTGCCGGCCAAGGTCGGGAGACGCCATGGAGCGGTGGACGATGATGGCAAACCGTGCGAAGCAACGGGTCCTCCGCCGGCCGCGGACGGTGGCCGCCTTTGTGTGCGGGGCCGCGATCGCGCTCGCGGGGCTGGTCTCCTGGTCGTGCCAGACCGCGCCCGCCGTGCCGCGGGGCTCCATGGCCGGGGCGCCGCCGCGCGAGCCCGATGTGCGGGTGCGGATCAAGAGCGGGGTGGAAAAGGTGCGCCTGGAAGGGCCCGAAGAGCTGCTCGTCGGTTTCGCGGCCAAGGCGACCAAGCTGATGCCCACGCCCGTCGTCGTCGAGGCGACCCCCAGCGGCCTGAACCTCACCGACCGCTGGGGCAAGGTTTTCGAGCTGGCCACCGAGTCCCCCGTCGAGATCAGCGCCGCCGGCGAGGGCTCGGCCCGCAAGCCGGCGCGGATCAAGGTCGACGGCGTCGCTTTCCCGGGCCGGCTGCGGCTGATGCCCAAGGGCGGCCCGGCGCCGATGGCCCAGCTCAGCGGCGGCGCTGTGGTGCTGGCATCCCCGCAGCAACCCGAATCCGCGGCCCGCGGGAAGATGGACGTGATCGAGGTCGTCCCCCTGGAAACGTACCTCGTGGGCGTGCTGCCCTCCGAGCTGCCGGGCAACTTCCACGAGGCGGCCTTCCACGCCCAGGCCGTGTGCGCACGCACCTACGCCCTGCACGAGCGCGAGCGGTCCACCCGCGGCGGCAAGGATTTCGATCTCGAGGCCGGGGAGCTCGACCAGGCCTACAACGGCGGGCCGGAGCTCGCCATCGCCGTGCGGGCCGTGCAGGACACCCGGGGCGTCGTGCTGACCTGGAACGGCGGGCTCCTCCGCACCTACTACTCGAGCACCTGCGGCGGGCGCTCGGCCTCCGCCTCCGAGGTCTGGCCGGTCGGCGAGGGATTCGAGTTCAACGCGGCCGCGCCCCTCCAGGGCCGCCCGCGCGAGCACGCCTGCCAGGCCTCACCCCTCTACACCTGGACGGTCAAGCGGCCCCTGGACGAGCTGAGCACGCGGATCCGCGAGTGGGGCAAGGCCAACGGCCACCCGGTGCGCCACATCTGGACCGTCGCCAGGCTGGAGGTCGAGAGCCGCAACCAGACCGGCCGCCCCTCCCGCTACACCCTCATCGACTCACGCAAGAAGGAAGTCGCCATCTCCGCCGAGCTCCTGCGGGTCGCCTGCAACTACTCCGGCGGCGGCAGCGGCGCGGCTGCGGCCCTCCCCAAGATCGCCCGCGACACCCGCGTGAACAGCGGCGATATCGAGATCGAGGTGCAGGGGAAGACCGCGATCATCCGCGGCCGCGGTTTCGGCCACGGCGTTGGCATGTGCCAGTACTGCATCGACGCGATGGGCGACCGCGGGGACTCCTGGCGGGAGATGCTGCCACGCTTCTACCCCGGCTCAAAGCTGGAGCGGGCGTACTAGGGACCGCGCGAAGCGACCGCCACCGGGCACCGATCAGAGGAAAACGTCGATGAGGCGTCCGGTCTGGGTGGGGATCCGCTGGTAGCTGGTAACGCGGTGTTTCGGGTTGTTGGGTTGAACTCCGGCGGGTCCGGCCTTGGCGTCATTGGACGCCCCGGCGCGAGCCGCCGGGACTTCGCCGCCGCGCGCCATCCCGGCCGCTTCCGCGGCGGGACGCTCGGGGCGGGGGTGGGGGGGGCGGGGATCCGAGAGCTCGCACAGCCGGTCGTGCTCGCGGGCAGCGCGGTACTCCTGGTTCTGACGCTCCAGGAACGTGCTGAAGCGGATCGCGCCGCCCGAGGGCTCGAAGTCGTCCGGGCGGCGGCAAGGCGCGCACACCGGCGCCAGCGGCGGGGGCGGCGGGGGGCAGCGGTCGCGGAGCCGGACCAGGAGCAGCGCCCGGGCGAGCTCGCTGGTCTCGAGCGGGATGTAGCGCGGGCCGTCCACCGCTGGCAGACAGTGCGCACGGCGTGCCGGGGTCTGTGAAAGCCCCTCGGTCCGGTAAGATCGTGCCGGAACACCGCCCCTCGAGGCACGGCGGCATCGGACCCGTGCCGCCGTGCGGTGCGGATTGTGCCACGCGTTGCCCCCGGGCAACGCCCGTGTTGCGGAGGAACGGCGTGCTGCGGACGGCGGACCTGGAGTACGAGCTGCCCGCGGAGCGGATCGCGACCCACCCGGCCCACCCGCGCGATGCGGCGCGGCTGATGGTGGCCGACCGCGCTGATCCGTCTCGCATCTCTCATCGCCTTATCCGCGACTTGCCAGACCTGCTGCGGCCCGGCGACCTCCTGGTCTTCAACCGCACCCGCGTTCTGCCCGCACGCTTCCGCGGCGTCCGCATCGGCACATCGGGAAAGATGGAGGGGCTCTACCTCCACGAGGCGCCCGCCGCCGCGGGCCCCGACCCCGAAGGCCCCGCCTGGGTCTGCCTGATCAAGGGCCGCCACACCCGCGCCGGCGCCGAGTTCGAGCTCTTCGACCGCGAGGGACACAGGAGCGGCGTGCGCCTGTTCGTCCGCGGCCGACCCGAAACCGAGCCCGAGGCATGGCTCGCCGAGCTGCGCAGCGCGGAAGGGCAGCCCACGCGCGAGGTGCTCGACCGCGTGGGCCTCACACCCCTCCCGCCCTACATCCTCAAAGCCCGGAAGGATGCCGGGGATCCCGGCGATGAGGGGGCCGACCGCGAGGAGTACCAGACCGTCTTCGCCCGCGAGGCGGGGAGCGTGGCCGCGCCCACCGCCGGGCTCCATTTCACCCCCGAGCTGCTCTCCCGCCTCGCCGCGGCCGGGGTGCGCTGCGCCGAGGTGGTCCTGCACGTCGGCACCGGGACCTTCCGCCCCGTCGAAACCGAGTTCGTCGAGGAGCACCCGATGCACCACGAGTGGTGCTCCATGGATGCGGGCGCCATCGCCGCGGTGCTGGAGACGCGGGCCGCGTGCGGGCGAGTGATCCCCGTCGGGACCACCGCAGCGCGGACGCTCGAGGCGTACGCGGCCACCCTGGAGGGCGGCGGATCAGCGCCGGCGAGCCTGGAAACGAACCTGTTGATAACCCCGGGATATCGCTTCCGGTGGGTGGATGGCCTGTTGACAAACTTTCACCTGCCCAGGTCGACCCTGATGGCGATGGTGGCGGCGCTCCTCCCGGGCGATGGGGTATCGGCCCTGAAGGCCCTGTACGACGAGGCGCTCGGCCGGGAGTACCGCTTCTACAGCTTCGGCGATGCCATGCTGGTGGCGTGATTCGGGTGGTGCGGCCGCCCGGGAGAGGCCCGCATCGCCCGCGGGCGCTGCGGAGCGAATTCTTCGGTCCGATGCTATCTTTCGGGCCGATACTGAGCCGTGGTCCGGGTGTAGTGCGCGCAGGGATGCAAGCATGCGGCTGGTGGATCTCATCGCGGGGCTGGAGGTTTCGGCCCCGGGCGGGTCGGCGCTGGCCGATGTGCGCATCTGCGATGTGACCGACGACAGCCGCACCGTCCTGCCCGGCTCCCTCTTCATCGCACGCGGCGGCGCCAAGTCCGACGGCCGGCAGTTCATCCCCGAGGCGGTGCGGGCGGGCGCTGCGGCCATCCTCACCGATGTCGCGGACCCAGCGCTCGGGCGCGCCGTCGAGGTGCCCGTCCTGGTCGCGCGCGACCTGCCCCGGGCCATGGCCATGGTCGCCGAGCGGTTCTACGGCGATCCATCCGCCCGCCTCACGCTCGTCGGCATCACCGGCACCAACGGCAAGACCACCACCGCCCACCTCATCCACCAGTTCCTCAACGGCGTCAACCTCCGCTGCGGCCTCATCGGGAC
>JAEYVB010000185.1 GCA_023429345.1 Planctomycetota bacterium | reverse complement strand
CCTTGACCCAGGGGAGGGGGAAGGCGGCCTCTTCGCGGGTGTAGGGGTGTTTCCACTCGCTGGCGGTGAGGGTGTAGACGGTGCGGGGGGCGTTCTTGAGGGGGTTGTCGTTCCTGTCGAGAGTGCCCTCCTCGATCCGGCGGACTTCTTCGCGGATCTGGATGAGGGCGTCGCAGAGGCGGTCGAGCTCGGCCTTGGGCTCGCTCTCGGTGGGCTCGATCATCAGGGTGCCGGGGACGGGGAAGCTCATGGTGGGGGCGTGGAAGCCGTAGTCGATGAGGCGCTTGGCGAAGTCGTCGATCTTGACGCCGGCGGACTTCTCGAAGGGGCGGCAGTCCATGATGAACTCGTGGGCGACGCGGCCGTTCTTGCCGCGGTAGACGATGGGGTAGTGGGCCTCGAGGCGCTTGGCCATGTAGTTGGCGCTGAGCATGGCGACCTGGGTGGCCTTGGTCAGGCCTTCCGCGCCCATCATGGCGATGTACATCCAAGAGATGACGAGGATGCTGGGGGAGCCGTAGGGTGCGGCGGAGACGGGGCCGACGGATTTCAGGGCGGCGTGGTGGGGGCTGAGGGGGTGGCCGGGGAGGAAGGGGGCGAGGTGGGGGGCGACGCCGATGGGTCCCATGCCGGGGCCGCCGCCGCCGTGGGGGATGCAGAAGGTTTTGTGGAGGTTGAGGTGGCAGACGTCGGCGCCGATCTCGCCGGGGATGGTGAGGCCGACCTGGGCGTTCATGTTGGCGCCGTCCATGTAGACCTGCCCGCCGCAATCGTGGACGATGCGGCAGATCTCGCGGATGCCGTCCTCGAAGACGCCGTAGGTGCTGGGGTAGGTGACCATGATGCAGGCGAGGTTGGCGGCGTGCTCGCGGGCGCGGGTGTGGAGGTCGTCGATATCGATGTTGCCCATGGCGGTGCATGCGACGGGGACGACCCTCATGCCGGCGACGACGGCGGAGGCGGGGTTGGTGCCGTGGGCGGACTGGGGGATGAGGCAGATGTCGCGGTGGGACTCGTTGCGGCTGGCGTGGTAGGCGCGGATGGCGAGGAGGCCGGCGTACTCGCCCTGGGAGCCGGCGTTGGGCTGGAGGCTGACGGCGGCGAAGCCGGTGATGGCGGCGAGCCAGGTCTCGAGGTCGCGGTAGAGGAACAGGTAGCCCTTGGTCTGGGCGGCGGGGGCGAAGGGGTGGATGCGGCCGAACTCGGGCCAGGTAACGGGGATCATCTCGCTGGTGGCGTTGAGCTTCATGGTGCAGGAGCCCAGCGGGATCATGGCGTCGGCGAGGGAGAGGTCGCGCTGCTGGAGGCGGTAGATGTAGCGGAGCATCTCCGTCTCGCTGTGGTGGGCGCTGAAGACGGGGTGCTGCAGGAAGGGGGAGGTGCGGGCGAGGTGTGCGGGGATGCGGGTGGCGGCCTCGGCGGCGCAGGCCTCGACGTCTTCGTTGTACTCGCCGCCGAAGGCCTGCATGATGCGGCCGAGGTCGGCGCGGGTGCAGGTCTCGTCGAGGGAGATGCCGAGGGTGCCGTCGCCGAAGTCGCGGAGGTTCAGGTGGAGGGCGCGGGCCATGTCGAAGGGGGCGTGCTTGAGGCCGGCGCGGGGCTTGACGCGGAGGGTGTCGAAGACGGCGTCGTGGAGGACCTCGTGGCCGAGCTTGCGGAGCCCGACGCGGAGGGTCTCGGTGACGGTGTTGACGCGGGCGGCGATGGCCTTGAGGCCGTCCGGGCCGTGGTAGACGGCGTACATGCCGGCGATGATGGCCAGGAGCGCCTGGGCGGTGCAGATGTTGCTGGTGGCGCGCTCGCGCTTGATGTGCTGCTCGCGGGTCTGGATGGCCATGCGGAGGGCGGGGTTGCCCTGGGCGTCCCTGGAGACGCCGATGATGCGGCCGGGGAGGCGGCGCACGTGCTCGTTTTTCGTGGCGATGTAGCCGGCGTGCGGGCCGCCGCCGCCCATGGGGACGCCGAAGCGCTGGGCGCTGCCGACGGCGATGTCGGCGCCCCACTCGCCGGGGGGGGTGATGAGGGTGAGGGCGAGGAGGTCGGCCGCGGCGACGACCTGGGCGCCGGCGCTGTGGGCCTTCTCGCAGAGGTCGCGGTAGTCCTCGATGCGGCCGTCGGTGGTGGGGTACTGGAGGAGGATGCCGCAGAGGTTGTTGCCGCTGAAATCGGCGGCGGCGGGCGCGCCGACGGCGAGGGTGATGCCGAGGGAATCGGCGCGGGTCCGGCAGACGGCGATGGTCTGGGGGTGGCAGTCGTCGGCGATGTAGAAGGTCTTGCGCGGGTTGCCGGCATCGCTTCCGCCGGCGATGGCGAAGCACATGGCCATGGCCTCGGCGGCGGCGGTGGCCTCGTCGAGGAGGCTGGCGCCGGCGAGGGGGAGGCCGGTGAGGTCGGCGACCATGGTCTGGAAGTTGAGGAGGGCTTCGAGTCGGCCCTGGGAGATCTCGGCCTGGTAGGGGGTGTACTGGGTGTACCAGCCGGGGTTTTCGAGGATGTTGCGGAGGATGACGGGCGGGGTGATGGTGTCGTGGTAGCCCTGCCCGATGAAGGAGCGGTAGACGTTGTTCAGGCCCGCGGTGATGCGGAGGCGATTGAGGGTTTCGAACTCTCCGCCGCCGAGGGGGCCGCCGGCTTTGCCCGCGCCGGCGATGAGGGCGATGCCGTCGGCGGCGTGGTTGAGGGCGAGGGGCTTGATGAGGCGGATGCCGGCGGGGACGGTGGCGGCGGTGAACTCGTCGAGGGAGCGGTACCCGAGGAAATCGAGCATCTCCGCGATCTCGGCGTCGGTGGGGCCGATGTGCCGGTGCACGAAGGTGTCGGTGGGGCGGAGGGCGGCAGCGTGGGGGGACGCCTGGGGCGAGGAGATTTCCATAGCGATGGGGCGCCGGGGGGACTGGATCGAGGTCATGGGATTTCCACGGATGTGCCGGGGGGCGGGGGGGGCGGCGGCCACGGCGTGCCGACGGGCCGCATTGTAGGT
>JAEYVB010000164.1 GCA_023429345.1 Planctomycetota bacterium | reverse complement strand
GGATCTGTCTCCGCGCGACCGACCCGGACCGCTCGCTCCGCTACTCGTCGGCGGCGCAGGTTCAGGAAGACCTGATGCGGTGGCTGCGGCGCGAACCGCTCGACTGGACGCGTCCGACGGCGGTGCATCGTCTCTCGCTTTTCGTGCGGCGGCGGCCGGTGCTTTCGGTGCTGACGCCGGCGCTGTTCGTGCTGGCCGGGATCGGGGTGGGGACCTGGCGGTACAACGTAGAGATGGACCGGCTTCGGCAGATCGAGTCGACCGCACGGGCCGCGGAGATGGCTCACGCCGAGGTGGAGGACACCAAGCTGCGGGTGCGGCGTCAGATCGAGGCGTGGGCAACGCAGGTGTTTGTGCGGGGCAACCCCGACACGACGCTCCTGGCCGTCCTGCCGTGGATCGAGTGGCTGGGCGGTGCGCCCGTGCTCCTGAAGGATGGCGGGCTTCCCGCCGCCGGCGAGCGGGAGGCGATGCTCCTCGCCCACATCGCCGCGACCAGCGCCGCCGGCGAAAACCGGCTCGACACGCTCCTCTCCAAGTACGCCTTGGCGCTCCTGCTGCTGGGGATGGACCGCCCCGCCGAGGCCGAGCCGCTCATCGATGAGCTGAAGCAGAAGCTGGCGCCGCGACTGTCCCCCGATGATCCGCTTCCGGCGGCGCTGGAGACCATGGCCGTGTGCGCCGTGTATCTGAAGGCCAGCCCGGCGGAACGCCCGGCGCTCGACGCCGCCCTGGAGCGGGAGGACACCCGGCACGCGGGGCTAACCGGCACGAGCGGCATCCGCGACCTGATTGTTCTGGTGCGTTCGCATCGGGCTCCGGCGAAAGTGAAGCAGAAGGGGAAGTAAGATCGTCGCGGGGCTCGGGCGGCGCCGGGGAGTGTCCTGGCCTCGCACAGCTGCGCGGCGGTCCGGAGCAGAAGGGCGGGGTCGAGGGGCGTCGGCAGTACGATCGTGGGGCGGTCACCGGCCGATTCGATCCGGAGCTTTCCGCCTGGAGAGAGGACCAGGAGGGGCAGGTGTGAGGCGCCCGCCTCGGCCTCTGCGCGCGCGGGCGGCGGCCGTCGCGTCCGCCTCCTTGTCGGATTGGATGTGGCAGATGAACTGCGTAGGGCTCTCGGCGGAGTCCTGCTCTGAGAGTTCGCGGATCCGGCTTCGGCGGGCGAAAGCCCCCGGGGCCGTTTTCCGGTGGAGGCTGAGGCGGGGATGGTTCTGTGGGTGCGCATGAGCCTGTAGTTTGGGCTCTGTACGGGCTTGCGTCAAGGGGGTTTCGTGGTGTGGCCACGCGAGTGGTGCACGGGGGTGGTCAGGATGCATGGGGGCGAGCATCAGCATCTCAGAGGCCACAACGAGATGGCGTGCGCGCAGCCCAGGAAGCAGGATCGGCATCATCGCTGGACTTCGTGACGGCGCGGGGACTGGGGACGCATGCCCCTATCATCCGCCCCCCGGCTCCGGAGCTGCTCCGGGAGGGGCGAGGACCCGCTATGCCCACCATCACGATCAACGGCAAGAAGTGCGAGTTTCGGCAGGGGCAGATGATCCTGCAGGTAGCCAACGAGCACAACGTGGCCATCCCGCAGTACTGCTACCACGACGGGCTTTCGATCGTGGCATCGTGCCGGATCTGCCTGGGGGAGTGCTGGGCGATCGACCCCAAGAGCGGGAAGCTGGCGCCCTTCATGGGGGGGAAGCTGCTGCCCACGTGCCAGACGCCGGCCTTGGATGGCATGGTGGTGTACACCGACTCGCCCAAGGCGGTGGCGAATCAGAAGGCGGTGATGGAGTACCTGCTGATCAACCACCCCATCGACTGCGCGGTGTGCGACCAGGCGGGGGAGTGCTACCTGCAGGACTACAGCTATCAGTACGGGCGGGGGGTCAGCCGCTTCGAGGAGGACAAGGTCAAGAACCCCAAGAAGGATGTGGGACCGCACGTGCTGCTGTATTCCGACCGGTGCATCCTGTGCTCGCGGTGCGTTCGGTTCACGCGGGAGGTGACGGGGACGGGGGAGCTGATGATCGCGGGTCGGGGGAACAAGAGCGAGATCGACGTCTTCCCGGGGCGGGCGCTGGATAACCCGCTGTCGGGGAACGTGGTGGACCTGTGCCCGGTGGGGGCGCTCCTCGACAAGGACTTCCTGTTCGCGCAGCGGGTGTGGTTCCTGAAGAGCACGCCGTCGATCGACCCGCTGACGGCGAGCGGGGACAACATCTGGATCGAGCACAACGAGGGGAAGGTGTACCGGATCAAGCCGCGGATCAACCTCGAGGTGAACCGCTGGTGGATCACCGACGAGGTGCGGTACGGCTGGAAGTTCGTGCACGCGGAGGACCGGTTGCGTTCGCCGATGCGGCGGCAGTTTGGGATGCTGGTCGAGAGCGACTACACGCGGGCGTACGCGGACGCGGTGCAGGGGCTGAACGCGGCGGTGGAGGGCGGGGGGCGGATCGCGCTCGTGGTGAGCCCGATGCTGCCGTGCGAGGAGGCGTTTGCGCTGGCGATGATGGCGCGGACGATCGACCCGGGGGCGATCCTGGCGGTCGGGCCCGTGCCGCGGCGGGGGGAGGACCAGAGCTTCCCGCCGGATGCGCCGCAGGACAAGGCGTTCCGCGTGTACGCGGAGAAGGCGCCCAACGCCCGGGGCGTGCGGCGGGTGCTGCGGGAGGTGGCGGGGGAGAGCGGGAGGGTCCTGGCGTACGAGGAGCTGCTGGGGCTGCTCGGGGGCGAGGATGATGTGCGCGCCCTGATCCTCACCGGCAACTACCCGGAGGTGTGGGCGGACGATGCGCTGATGGGGCAGGTGGACCGCGCCCGGCGCGGGCCGCAGCGGTTTGTGGTGCTGATCGACACGCTGAGCACGCCTTTGGTGGATGAGGCGGATGTGGTCCTGCCCGGGGCGACGTTCGCGGAGAAGGCGGGGACGTTCGAGAACGCGCGGGGGATGATCCAGGCGTTCGAGGCGGCGATTCCGGTCATCGAGCTCGCCAAGCCGGAGGGGCAGATCGCCAGCGACCTGCTGGCCGTGGCCCGCGGCGAGCGGGGACGGCCGGCATTCCCGGAGACGATCGAGACGCCGGCGATGGGGATGGAGATCCCGCAGACGGTGCGGGTGGCGGCTCCGAAGGGGCGGCTCTTCAACCCCGTCGAGGTGCGCGAGGAGATGGCGCGGATGTTCCCGGGGCTGGCGGTGTTCACGACGGATGTGAAGCAGCCGCGGCCGGAGGGGGAGCAGGCGACGGATATGGAGATGGTGGAGCTTTAGCGGGGCGATCCGAGCCTTGAGCTAAGAGCAGACACCAGAAGGGACCGCCTCGCTCCGATAGGTGGTCTGCGTTCTGAAACTTGTGCGTTGGCCTCAGCTACCTGGTCCCCGCCAGCTTCCGCACCGTGAAGTCGAAGTTCTTCACCAGGCTGGCGTGGATGCCGTAGACGATGGCGACGTAGATGAGGGTGGCGACAGCGCAGCCGATCCAGAAGGCGACGCGGGCGCCGTCCAGGCCGCCGCCGGCGGCGACGGTCTTGTCCATCGCGTCGACGGGGTAGACGGCGGTGTACAGCGCGGAGGCGGGGGAGAGTGCGCCGAGGAAGGGGCCGAGGTACTGGACGCTGGCCGCGGCGTTCCAGCCGCAGAGGCCGACGACGCCGGAGATGACGCCGACGACGCCGACGGTGCCGACGACGCTGGACAGGGTGCCCTTGCTCTTGAGGGACCACTGGAGGCCGATCATGACGCAGAAAGCCATGAAGGGGATCACGACGAGCGCGGCGAGCAGCGCGGCTTCCGGGAGGATGAGGGGCGTGACGACGGTGGTGGGCGTCGCGGCGGACATGGTCGCGAGGGGCACGGTGAGGGAGACCTGCTTCCATCCGGCGGCGAGGCCGACGAGCACGTAGACGCCGGCCAGGGCGAGGGTTCCGATGGGAACCAGCAGCAGGGGCAGGAGGTAGGCGATGAGGCCCCGGAGCTTGCCGGTGAGGTAGTTCGAGGGGGTGATCGGCGTGGTGAGGAGGAGGTCGAGGGTGCCATCCTCGCGCTCGCGGCTGACGGCGGTGGCGGACATATTCAGGCCGACGAGCGTGGTGACGATGACCTCGCCCAGGAGGGTGGCGATGAGCGCGAGCTGGAACTCGCTGGCGGACATGCCCCCGCGATGGTACATCCAGATCAGCGCTGCGCCCCAGAGGCCGCCCAGGGCGATGAAGCTCCAGCGGGCGACGATGCGGGGGAGGGTGCTGTTGCGGGCCGCGGCCTCGCGCCAGGCGATGGGGTTGGCCCAGACGGCGCGGGGCGGGCGGTGCTCAGCGCCGGCGGCACCCAGGCCGAACATCTTGCGGTACCAGGGGATGCCGGTGCGTTCGGTAGCGCCCGTCATGGCGGCGAGACCGCCGGCGCGAACGGTGAAGGTGGAGGCCAGGACGAGGAGGAGGCTGAGGAGGATGCTCCCGATGCACCAGGAGCGGACCGGGTGCTCCAGGAAGTGGGCGGCCATGCCGGTGTGGCTGCCCAACTCGGCGACGGGGTAGCCGGTGGGGTTCAGGAGGGCGCGGAGGACCAGGAAGGGATTGATGGCGGTCATCCACGTGACGCCGCGGCCGCCGGCAGCCCCCGAGCCCACGCTCCGCAGCCAGGCATCGACGGCGATGGTGACGGCGAGGTAGCTGACGACCGAGACGTAGAAGGCAAAGACGGCACGTTTGCCGACGAGGCGGCTCACGGAGAGGGCGATGGCGATGGCGCCGACCAGGAGGGCGGCGCAGGCGGCGATGGCGTAGCTGGCGAAGATGGAGCGGCCGGGGACGCCGCCGAAATACTGGGTGAGGGCGAAGAGGGGGAGGCTGGAGAAGAGCAGGCCGAGAATGAAGAAGAGGCGCCCGGTGAGGTTGCCGAGAACGATCTGGACGGCGCTCATGGGGGTGGTCAGGAGGACCTCCCACGTCCGCGGGTTGGCCTCCTGGGCGATGGCGCCGGCCATGAAGACGGGGGCCAGGACGCAGATGAGGGCGACCTGGAGATAGGCGATGGCCTCGAAGCTGGTGGCCCCGGCCTGGGCGAGCTCGCGGTAGCTCATGGCCCCGGCGCCGGTGGAGGCCAGGAGTGACCAGAGCAGGACGACGATCAGGACGGCGAGGTAGGCGGCGCGGATGTAAAGGTGCCGGACCCGCCGCGAGCCGTTCTGGACGAGCCGGACGGTGATCGGGTTCGTGATCCAGAGCCTGAGGAACCAGCGGAGGACGACGGGCATGCGGGAGATGGTACCGGCGGGGGCCGCCGGGGGTTCACCCGCGCCGTATCGGCGGCGGGCCGCCCGGTATCCTTTCGGGCCGGCTGCCCGGCTTTTGCGAAGGATCCACCATGTCCCGCTACGAGCAGTTCCAGGCCTACCGCACGAAGATGAACTGCCGGATCCTGGGCGATGAGACCCAGCGGGAGGGACGCGCGGGGGGGACGCTGGTCACCAAGCGGTTTTTCTCGCTGGACAGCCAGAGCTACCAGGATGGTGCGCTCCCGGCGAAGACCAAGGAGCTTCTGGGGCTGGTGGCGTCGATGGTGCTGCGGTGCGACGATTGCATCGCGTACCACATCGACCAGTGCGTGAAGGCAGGCGTGAGCGATGAGGAGCTGTGGGAGACGTTCGACATCGCCCTGATCGTCGGGGGATCGATCGTCATCCCGCATTTGCGGCGGGGGGTGGAGTTTCTGGATCTGGCGCGGGCGAGCGCGGGCAGCGGCCCGCCCGCGTGCGCCGGGCATTAGGCTCAGAACTCCGCCTGCTTGGGCGCCCTCGGGAAGGGGATCACGTCCCGGATGTTCTGCATGCCCGTGCAGAAGAGAATCAGCCGCTCGAAGCCCAGGCCGAATCCGGCGTGGGGCACCGTGCCGTACTTGCGGAGGTCGCGGTACCACCAGTAGTCCTGCTTGCGGAGGCCCATCGCCTCGATCCGCTGGTCGAGGCGGTCGAGACGTTCCTCGCGCTGGGAGCCGCCGATGAGCTCGCCGGTGCGGGGCACGAGCACATCCATCGCGGCGACGGTCTCGCGTTTCTCCGGGGGCGTGCTCCCGTAGACGCTCTCGGGCACCTTGCCGGCGGCGGGGTCGCCGTCGTTGTCGCGCATGTAGAAGGCCTTGATGGCCTTGGGGTAGTTCATCACGACCACCGGGCCCTTGAAGTGCTCCTCGGTCAGGTAGCGCTCGTGCTCGGTCTGGATGTCGGCGCCCCAGGTCACGGGGAACTCGAACTTCTTCCCGCTCTGCTGGAGGATGTGGATCGCCTCGGTGTAGTGGATCCGCGTGAACGGCGTCTCCAGCACGTGCCTGAGGCGAGTGATCAGCCCCTGCTCGATCCGCTCGTCGAAGAACTTCATGTCGTCGGCCCGCTCGGTCAGCACGGCCTCGATCAGGTACTTCACCATCTCCTCGGCGATGATCGAATCCCCCATCAGGTCGCAGAAGGCGATCTCGGGCTCGATCATCCAGAACTCGGCCAGGTGCCGCGGCGTGTTGGAGTTCTCGGCGCGGAAGGTCGGCCCGAAGGTGTACACCCGGGTGAGGGCGCAGCAGTAGGTCTCGACGTTGAGCTGCCCGGAGACGGTGAGGTGCGACTCCTTGCCGAAGAAATCCTCCGACCAGTCGACCTCCGGGGCCTCGCCCGAGTGCCGTACGGCCGCGTGGCCGGCGGCGTGCCCCATCTGCGCCGCCGTCGGCGCCGGGGGCTGCTGCGCACCGGGGGATGCGTGCTGGGCCGCCACCGCCAGCTTGTCGCCGTGCTTCTTCTCCTCGTTGCGCGTTGCCGCCTGACCCATTGCCTGGCCCTTCATGGGCAGGTTCATGAGGTCGAGCGTGCTGACACGGAACATCTGGCCCGCGCCCTCGGCGTCGCTCCCCGTAATGA
>JAEYVB010000355.1 GCA_023429345.1 Planctomycetota bacterium | reverse complement strand
TGGATGTCTACCTCGGGCCCGCGGGGAGCCCCGAGCGATGGGTCTACATCCGCTCTTTCCGCGTCGGCCTCGGAGACCCCGAGAAGCACGAGACCACGCCCGTTGGCGATTTCGTCGTCAAGAAGGGCTCCAAGATGATCAACCCGCCGTGGACGAACCCCAAGACCGGCGAGCGCTTTGCTGGCGGCGACGCCAAGAACCCGATCGGCTCCCACTGGATCGGCCTGGAGGGCCTCGGCGAGGCCGCGGCGTACACCGGTTACGGCATCCACGGCACAATTGAGCCCGACTCGATCGGGCAGCAGCGGTCGATGGGCTGCATCCGGCTCGCAGCGGACGACATCGAGATGGTCTACGAACTGCTCACCGAATCGGGCAGCAGCGTGCAGATCCGCCCCTGACGGGGCCGGACGGCTCAGACGTCCTCGGGCACCTCTTCCCGCTGCGGCCGGCGCGTCAGGATCAGGACCGCCACGCGCCCGCTCGACGGCGAGCACACCAGGATGCCCTTGGACTCCAGCCGACGCGCGGCCGGCTCGACCTCTTCGGGCGGCATCCCCAGCGACGTGCAGACCTGTTGCATGGTGACAATGGAAGCGCCCTGCCGCTGCCACAACTGGCGCATCGTCCCCAGCAGGCGACGCTCGGTCGTGGTCAACTCATCGCGATCGGGCATTGCCGAAGGGGTCCGGCGAAACACGCCCTTCCCGGAAGATGAAGGAGACTATCCAGCACCCCGAGGCCAGCGCGTGTCCGTCCAGATCATCGAGCCGAGCCCGCCGTGATCAACCCCGAATTGCTCACGTGAAAGAACTTTCATGCTGGTATCGGACGCGCGGCCTCAGACGCACTCGCGCAGCCGGGCCAGGAGCAGGCGGACATCCTCCTCGGTCCGCGCCGTCTCCGCCGCGAGCCGCACCGCAGCCCGCGTGTCCGAGATCAGGAAGTGGGCCAGATCCGGGAACTCCGGCGAGTCCAGCGTGATCCTGAGCTTCCGCCCATCGCGGCACATCAACACCCACCGGTAGAGCGTCCCGTCCACGGTGCGGAACTTCTCCGGCTCGCCGAAGGCCTCGATGAAGGCCGCGGCCGCGAAATCTCGTAACGGTCGTTCCAGTTTGCCCATCAGCCCCTCCCCCGCAAGGCCATCCCCCGGAAAATCGACGCTAGGACTGGTGAAGGCCGCCGAGACGCACCGGCCCGTCCGGATAAATCGAGCCAGCGGCGCAGCGGGGGGTCAGGCGATATCGATCGGGGCCGCGGCCCTGAACCCCCCGGCGGCCTACGCCTCTAATCTTTAACCCATGGTCGAACGCAAAAGGCACCTGGCCAAGGCCGTCACGTACCGCTTCTTCGGGAGCGGGGCGACGGCCATCATCGCGTACGTTTTCACGGGCGATGCCGCGATCGGGGCCACCATCGGCGCGGCGGACACGGTGGTCAAGATCGGCTGCTATTACCTCCACGAACGCGCCTGGTACCGCATCAAGTGGGGGATCCGCGCGGGCCCCCCGGTGTAAGCGTTTTTGGCGGTGAGGCGTGCCCTGCCCGTCCTCCCGGGCGAACTCGCATTCTCGCTGGCATCCTCCGTTTTTCAGCAGAACCTACGCTTGCCGCATGGCGGCCCCCCCACCCCCATCCGAGCGACCGCAGGACCCCACCCCGGCCACCGTTCCGCTCTCTGAGTCGCCCGAACTCGTGGTGACTCGCCCCAAGGGCCATCGGGCGACGGGCGGCGCGTCGGAGCCCGACCCTTTACTGCACCGCCAGATTGCGGGGTACAGGATCTTGTCCCGGCTCGGGGAGGGCGGTTTCGGGGTGGTGTACCTCGCCGAGCAGACCGAGCCGGTGCGCCGCCGGGTCGCGCTCAAGGTCATCAAACCGGGGATGGACAGCCGCGCGGTGCTGGCACGGTTCGAGGCCGAGCGGCAGGCGCTGGCGCTCATGGACCACCCCGGAATTGCGCGGATCTTCGACGCGGGGGTGATCCCCGAGCGGGACAGCCCCGGGGGGGCGGCGGGCCGGCCGTACTTCGTTATGGAGTTCGTGCCGGGCGAGCCGATCACGAGGTTCACGGAGCAGGAACGCCTGGGGATCGAGGCCCGGGTGCGGCTCATGATCCAGGTGTGCAGCGCGGTGCAGCACGCGCACATGAAGGGCATCATCCACCGCGACCTCAAACCCAGCAACATCCTGGTCGAGCTGCTCGACGGCGTTCCCGCGCCCAAAATCATCGACTTCGGCGTCGCCAAGGCCCTCCGCGAACGGCTGAGCGATTCCAGCATCTTCACCGAGCGCGGGGCCATGGTGGGGACGCCCGAGTACATGTCGCCCGAGCAGGCCCGGGGCAGCGCGGTCGATGTCGACACGCGCGCGGATGTGTACTCGCTCGGCGCGATCCTGTACGAACTGCTCACCGGCGCCACGCCCCTGGACTCGCGCGAGCTCCGCGCCGCGGGGTATGCGGCGGCCCAGAAACTGATCGAGGAGAGGAGCCCGCTCCGCCCCAGCGACCGCGTCGTCACCGCGATCCGCGATGGGACGCTCGATTCACGCATCCTCGAGGGCGGCGGGAACGGACGGTCCGGCGGCGGCTCGCCGCCCTCCAGGACGACCCGGAGCGGCGGCCTCCCCCGGCGGTTGCGCGGCGACCTCGACTGGATCGTGATGCGCTGCCTCGAGAAGGAG
>JAEYVB010000296.1 GCA_023429345.1 Planctomycetota bacterium | reverse complement strand
GGTGACGGGTGTGCGCTCTGGCGAGGTCACACGCCCGGGGGCGGGGGTGAAGCCGCCGCGGAAGGGACGATCGACGACGGGCCCGGTCGCGAAGAAGGGTGCGAAGAAGCGGTCGAAGCGGAGCCGCTAAGCGGGCGTGTGCGCGAGCATCGGCTGGGGGCGCAGGTAGGTCAGGCTGCGCCAGAGCCACTCCATGGGGCCGAAGCGGAAGACGCGGAGCCAGAGCATGCTGAGGGGGATCTGGCAGAGATAGATGCCCAGGACCAGGAGCATGGCGCGGAACTCGCCGACGCGTCCGAAGAGGCCCAGGCCCCACCAGTAAAAGACGCCGGTAGCGAGCAGGGTCTGGAGCAGGTAGTTGGTCAGCGCCATGCGGCCGACGCTGGCGAGGGCGCTGGTGACCGGGCGGAGCTTTCCGCTCTCCACCAGGATCGTGATGCCGCTGAGGTAGCCGAGGCTGAGCAGCGGGCCGCCCAGGAGCATGAGCGGGCCAACCAGCAGCATGGCGCCGCTCGTGGGGAGCAGGGACGGCAGCACCGCCGTTGCGATCGCGGCCGGGAGGCCGACGAGTGCTCCGAGCGTCAGGAAGCGCACGTGCCACCGGCGGCGCTCGGGCGCGAAGAGTCCGGCCTTCAGCAGTGCTGCGCCCAGGAGGAACATGGCGACGATATGCCACCACATGCCAAGGGCTGCATAGATGAGGAAGAACAGCCAAGTCATGCCGCGGAAGAGAAAGGCCTGAAGAAAGGGGCCCTCGCGGTAGGCCTCGCGCTCGGTCTCGATCCAGATCGGAGAGCGGGGGCCCTCGCGTGCCTGCTCGGACTGCATCGCTTCCATAAGGCGGCCGAAGGGGCCGCCGATGGGGAATTTTTCGGCCTTTAGCGGCGTGCTTTCAGTCGCTTCGGCCGTTGGTTCGGGGGGTGCCGCCGCGGGAGGATTGCCCGCGGCGGCATCGGCGGTTTGGCTGGCCTGGTCCATCGTGACCATCAGCACCCCGAGGCCCGCGCTGAGGAGGACGGAAACCGAGAGCATGACGGCGCCGATCCGGGCGAGGGTCCTGGGGCGGGCGCGCACCAGCAGCAGGAGCACAACGCCCGCGGTGCTGTAAAGGAAGAGGATGTCGCCGTACCAGAGAAGAAGCGCGTGCGCGAGCCCGATGGTGCCCAGGATGATGAGGCGGCGGACCCCGGTACCCCAGAGGGAGCGGCCGGCTTCGTGAGCGCGTCGCCACTGGATGGCCAGCCCCATCCCGAAGAGCAGCGAGAAGAGGGGGTAGAACTTGCCGGTGCCGAATGTGATCGTGAAGTAGTGGGCGAAGCGGTCCGCAGCGCCGCCGTCTACGGGCGGCTGCATGTCCATGAACGTGCCGAAGGCGTCGGAGAAGGTGATGATGTTGACGAGGAAGATGCCCAGGAGCGCAAAGCCGCGGACCGCGTCGATGGCCTGGATACGTTCGGTTGGGGCGGTGGGCGCGAGGGGCGCGGTGCTCATCCGGGAGAGGGTACAGCGCGGGCGCGTGAAATCAGAGGTGGAAATGGGCAGCGGCCGCTATCCGACCGGGCTTCGACCGGAGTTCCGGCCGGAAAGCCGGAGCCACGGGGGCACGGGGTCAGCGGAGCGTGCGGGGGTTCTCGGCGGGCTTGCCGTCGGCGTACTGCCAGACGGTGACGAGCACGCGCTTCTTGCCCCACTGGATGGCCTCTTCGTGGGTGGGGAAGAGGAGGTCGAGGCGGCTGCCCTTGATGGCGCCGCCGCAGTCGAGGACGGGGACGATGGTCGTGTTTGCGTAGCCGGGGATGGAGAGCATGGAGCCGTAGGGGAGGACCTTGGGGTCCGCGGCCACGAGACGGCCGTTGTTGGTCTTGACCGAGTGGAGGGTGGCGGTAAGACCGTCGGCGCTGTCGCCGCAGGAGGCGGCGTCGGGGGAGTAGCCGGTGACGGTCATCCAGACTTTCTTTGCCGGGCGGGCCGGGCGGCCGTTGAACCAGCGGACGTTGGGGTCGACTGCGTAGTCGGCGAGTTCGGCGGGGATAGCGGGGGTGATGTCGGCGGCATCGTCGGCCGCGGCATCGGAAGTGGAGAGGAGCGCGGGCTCGGCGTCGAGCTCGGGGGAGCCGAGAACCGGGATGATGGACGGGGCGGTCCCCGACTCGATCATCGCCATGGGGGGCACGGGCGTCCGCTGCTGGAGTTCCTTGGCGCCGATAGCGGTGCCGAGGGTCAGCGAGAGGGCGGCGAGCGATTTCAGGATGGCGGACGGCCACCCCCGCCCGGCGCGGGGCAAAGCCAGATCTTGGATTGTCGCCACGTCGTGGCTCCCACCACCGGCGACGGGGACATGTGCGCTGGATCCACCACGACCCGGCTCACCTCAAGATCCGGCACCACCCGGGTCTCGAGGCCACATCTCTTTCCATCCCGGAGGACTGATCGAAAGATACCTCAGGGTTCCGGGGGGTGCTTGAGGAATGGGGACGGGTTAGGTGTTCTTCAGGCGGAAGTGGTCCGGCCTGCGCGGGCTGGACGGGCTATACCACCTTCCCGCGCGGCGATGCGGGGGTTAGCGGACCGGTAGAGACACGTTTTCCCCAGATTTCCACATGACCCCGACCCAGTTTCTCTATGCAGCGCTGATCGGGCTCGCGGCGGGCGTGCTCGGCGGGCTCGCGGGCGTTGGGGGGTCGATGATCATGATCCCGGGGCTGGCCCTGGTCTTCGGGTACGCGACGGAAGCCCATACCGAGCAACACCTGTACATGGCCGCGGCGATGGCGGTGAACGTGCTGGTGTCGGTGCCGGCGGCGTGGCGGCACTACCGGAACGGGCACATGCGGCGGGAGCTGATCACGCGGATCCTGCCGGGGATGCTGACCGCGATCGTGATCGCAACGCTGGTTTCGAACTACATCGAGGGGCGTCTGCTGATGCTGGGGCTGGCGGTGTTCATCGGCGGGTACGCGGTGTTCAATCTGTACCGGGTGCTGTGGCCGGTGGATGAGGCGTCGCAGCCGCCGGAGCGGATCGGGCGGGGGGTGATGTCGAGCGTGGGCGCGGTGGCGGGGACGGCGGGGGGACTGCTGGGGATCGGCGGGGGGGTGATCAT
>JAEYVB010000257.1 GCA_023429345.1 Planctomycetota bacterium | reverse complement strand
ACCGCAACTGGGGCTACCAGTGGGGGAACAACAACGGGTCGAGCGGCAACCCCTGCAACGAGACCTACCGCGGGGCCGCGGCATTCTCGGAGCCCGAGACGCAGGCGATCTCCGCCGTGGTGGATGGGCTCGGCGCCCAGGGCCGGCTGAGAGCGCACATCGACGTTCACTCGTACGCCACGCAGCTCCTCTCGCCCTGGGGGTACACGACGCAGCCCCCGCCGCACCTGCACACGATGAACTACCTCGGCCAGCAGATGCGCGACGCGATCGCGGGACACCGGGGGACGACGTACGAGTACGGCCAGGGCTCGGTCATCCTCTATGTCGTGTCCGGGGGCTCGCGCGACTACACCTACGGCACGTACGGCTCCATGGGGTGGACCATCGAGCTCCCGGGCACGAGCTTCCACCCGCCGGCGGCGGAGATCCTCCCCGTCGCGGAGGAGACCGAGCGCGGCCTGATCGCGCTTGCCGAGTTCTTCCTGCCGCCGGCGCAGACCGGCGCCTGCTGCACCCCCTCCGGGTGCGAGGTCCGCTCCGCCGCCCAGTGCGCATCCGTCCTCGGCATCTACGCGGGGGATGGGACCTCGTGCGCTTCGGTGACCTGCCCGACGGTGCTGGCGACCGCCGCCCCCAACGCCGGGATCGCCGACAACGGCAGCGGGATCTTCCTCAACCTCACCTCCGCGGCCAACGACCTGGCCGTCGGCCGCATCGACTTCGTTTCCTTCGCCGACGCCGGCCAGTCTGCATCCGTCGAGGTCTGGACCTACCCGGGGTCCTATATCGGTCACGACACCAGCCCCGCGGGGTGGGTCCTGCACGAGACGGTGAACGTGGCCGCGGCTCACGGGCCCTCGGTCACGACGCCGCTCACGCTGGCTGCCCCGATCGAGGTCCCCGGCGGGGGAACGGTCGGCGTGTACCTGAAGTCGGTCGTCGGCGGCGTCCGCTACACGAGCGCCGGCGCGGTCCCCACGTGGACCGACGGCGAGCTCACCATCTTCAGCGATCGGGCTCGCAGCGCGCCCTGGGGCGGCACGCTCTACTCCGTGCGCACGCTCGCCGGCGCGGTCTATTACACCACGCCGCCCGCCGCCTGCTACGCCAACTGCGATAACTCGACGCAGAGCCCGGCGCTCAACGTCGCCGATTTCACCTGCTTCCTTCAGCGTTTCGCCGCGGGCGAGCCGTACGCCAACTGCGACGGGTCCACGACCGCGCCCGTGCTGAACGTGGCCGACTTCACCTGTTTCCTTCAGCAGTTCGCCGCGGGCTGCCCGTGAGCCGCAATCCCGCGGCCCGGGCACCATGTTCGGCACCACTCAGGAGCTTTCCGATGCGTTCTCCCCGATCCGCCGCCGTGCTTACTCTCCTTTCCGGCGCTGTCCTGGTCGCGCCGTGCAGCGCCGACGAGCTTCACCGTCAGGACCCGCAGAACTCGTTCTCCGGCCCATCCTCCCAGGATGCCCGCAACCCGGGCGGGTTGGGCCTGATGTACGTGACCGCCGACAACTTCCCTGGCCAGTAGGGCCGGACCATCACCGACATCGAGTTCTGGGGCGGGTACCCGCGCGTCGAGCCGGGCAACACCCACGGCTTCATGGTCCGCTTCTACGAGGATGCCGGCGGCGCAATCGGCCCGGTGATCTCTACGCAGGATGTGATGACGTTCACCGAGACCCAGTTCTACGTGCACCCCAGCCTCAACTGGCCGGGATACCACTACACGCTCGAGCTCGTGCAGCCTTTCGCCATCCCCGCGTCCGGCCAGTACTGGATGGCCGTCGTCGCGATCCTGGATTTCGGCGGCGGTTCCCCCGACCCGCAATGGGGGTGGGTACAGTCGACCACGCAGAACCCGCCGAGCGCGGTCCAGTCGATCTTCGGCGGCCCGTTCCGGCCCATCAGCGGCGACATGGCCTTCGTGCTCCACGAGAACCTGGCCGGCGGCTGCTACGCCAACTGCGACAACTCCACGCAGAGCCCCATCCTGAACGTCGCCGACTTCACGTGCTTCCTCCAGCGCTTTGCCGCGGGTGAGAGCTACGCCAACTGCGATGAGTCGACGACGCCCCCGGTCCTGAACGTCGCAGACTTCACCTGCTTCCTGCAGTCCTTCGCGGCCGGCTGCCCCTGAGGCACCGTGTTGGTTTGGGGTATGATCCCTAATTCGGGCGCCCAGCCGTCCGGGAACCCGCCCGACACGGCGAAGAGAGGCCCTCCGCCGCCTGACCGAGGGCAAAAAACGTTGCATCCAGCCTGACTTCGGGTAGCTTGCGTGGCAGGTCAGGCCCCGCCTGTGCGGGCGGCGGTCATTTTTCTGAAGGGAACAATCCGATGCGTCACCGTCTCTCGGGCATCTCCATCGCCTCCGCGGTAGCACTTTTCGCCGGCGCCCCCGCGGCGCTGGGCCAGAACTACCTCATCCTCGCGGCCGACAGCCAGACCAACGCCGACTCGGTCCGCGATGCGCTCATTGCGCACGGTCTCACCAACGTGACGGCCATCGCCGGTAGCGGCCTGGTCGCGCCGACCTTGGCCGAACTGCTCGCCTACGACGCGGTGCTCACCTGGACGAATCAGAGCTACGCCGACAGCGCGGCCATGGGCGATGTTCTGGCCGATTACACGGATGCCGGCGGCGGAGTGGTTTGCGCCGTCTATTGCGTCAGCACCACGACCGCCAACCGCTCGCTCACCGGCCGCTGGGAAACCGGCGTGTACGACATCATCCCGCAGCGATCGGGCAACACGTCGACCACGGCCGATCTGGGCACGGTCCACCTGCCCGCGCACCCGCTCTGGGCGGGCATGACTACCTTCATCGGCGATGCCACCCCGGCGCGTTCCACGACCATTGATGTCACCTCGCACGGCCTCCGCATCGCCGACTGGACGACCGGACAAGTTCTCGCCGCGGCCAGCAGCACCTTCCCCGGCCGCGTCGACCTCAACTTCTTCCCCGTCGAGTACGACATTCATGCCGACGGCGTCCGGCTGATGGCCAACGCCCTCACCTACGCCGGCAACGCGCCCGCGCCCTCGCCCGGTGGGTGCTGCTTCACGGATGGCACCTGCGCCATCGTGACCCCCGCCAACTGCCTGCCGATGGGCGGCGTCTTCCGCGGCCCCGGCACGGACTGCGTCGCCGCGTGCCCGCAGCCGGCGGCGTGCTGCTTCCCCGACGGGAGCTGCGCTGTCATTCTCGAAACGGCCTGCACCGCGCAGGGCGGCGTGTTCAACAGCGGCGCCGCGACCTGCGCCCTGGCCAACTGCCCGCAGCCCCCGACCGGCGCCTGCTGCTTCCCGGACGGGACCTGCAGCGTCGTCTGGGAGGGCGGCTGCACGGCCTCCGGCGGCGTCTACGGCGGGGACAACAGCGCCTGCGCCACCGCAGACTGCACCAATCTGGTCGTCCCGAACGCGAACGCCACCGCCGAAGGCAACTCCAGCAACTCCTTCCCGTTCACCACGACGGGCACGTTCATGCACTACCAGCAGGTCTACTCCGCCGCGGAGTTCGCCGCGCTAACCGGCGATCACGAGATCACCGGCGTGCGGTTCCGTCCCAACGCCACCAGCACCGCGACGCCGTGGGAGACGACCTTCAACCTCGACATGCGCATGTCGACGACGGCGATGCAGCCCGACGGCCTTAGCACCACCTTCACCGAGAACGTCGGCCCGGACGAGACCGTCGTCTACAGCGGCGCGATCACCCTCTCCACCCAGCAGACCACGCCCGTCCCCGGCCCCGCGCTGTTCGACATCGTGGTCGAGCTCCAGACGCCCTTTGTCTACAACCCCGCCGAGGGCAACCTGCTGATGCAGGTCACGCGCGACGGCAGCACCATCCCGGCCAACCGCTTCCTCGACGCGGTTAGCCCCACGGGCGATGCCGTCTCCCGCGTGAGCACCACGACCCTGGGCGCGACCACGGGCACGCTCAGCTCGATCGGACTGGTCACCCAGTTCCTGGTCCGCCCGGCGACCACCGGCGGCTGCTACGCCAACTGCGACAACTCCACCCAGAGCCCCATCCTGAACGTCGCCGACTTCACGTGCTTCCTCCAGCGGTTCGCCGCGGGTGAGAGCTACGCCAACTGCGATGAGTCCACGACGCCCCCGGTCCTGAACGTCGCCGACTTCACCTGCTTCCTGCAGTCCTTCGCGGCCGGCTGCCCGTAAGCCCCGGTACCGCCCGACCCGGCCTCACCCAAGCCCCCGCCCCGGCGCGGGGGCTTTTTCGTGCGCCCGTTCTGTCCCCTCCCGGGCCTTTCTCTCGCACGTACTTCCGCACCCTCCCCGCGCCTCCCCGGCCCCGTGCCGGGGACCGGCGGTCGGGAGCGGACACACCGCAAGAGAAAGGAAAGCCTCGATGCCTCGCCACACCGCCCGCGCTCTCTCCCCCCTCGCCCCCCTCTTCCTCGCCGCGGCCGCGGCCGCGCAGCCCTGCACGCCCGAGTTTTCCGACCGGTTCCCGACCGGCGACCTCAGCGGCAACGTCAACGCCCTCTTGACGTTCAGCGACGCCCGGGGGCTGGCCCTCTACGCGGGCGGGGCGTTCCTGAACGCCGGAGGCACGGCCGTCAACCGCATCGCCCGCTGGCAGGGCAGCGGGTGGGAGCCCATGGACGCCGGCTTTAACGGCGCTGTGAACGCCATGGCGGTCTTCGATGACGGCAACGGCCCCGCCCTCTACGCCGCGGGTGCCTTCACCTCCGCCGGCACCACGGCCGTCTCCCGCATCGCCCGCTGGACGGGCACCTCGTGGGCGCCCCTGGCCGCGGGTGTGAACAACTCGGTCAAGGCCCTGGCCGTCTTCGACGAGGACGGCGCCGGCCCGGCTCCGGCGCGCCTCTTCGCGGCCGGCGACTTCACGCTCCTGGGCCCATCCGGGAGCCCCGCGGCGTCGCGGCTTGCCCGCTGGGACGGCACGGCCTGGTCCGCGGTTTCGACCGGCTGCGACGGCTCGGTCGAGACGCTCCACGTGCACGACGACGGCGCCGGTCCGGCGCTCTACCTCGGCGGCGCCTTCACCACCGCCGGCGGCGTGACGGTCAACCGCATCGCCAAGTACGACGGCGTGCAGTTCTCCGCCCTTGGCAGCGGCACGACCAGCAACGTGACGACCCTGGGCTCGCACGACCCCGACGGCCCCGGCGGCAACCCCGCCCAACTGATCGTGGGCGGCAACTTCACCACCATCGGCGGCATCAGCGCCAACCGTATCGCCCGCTGGACCGGCGGCGCGTGGCAGGACATGGGCGCGGGCCTGAACGCGGCTGTGGCGCGTGTCCGGGTCTATAACGATGGGCACGGCGAGCGACTGTTCGTCATCGGCGGCTTCACCACCGCCGGCGGCCTCCCCGCCGAGCGCATCGCCAAGTGGGACGGCGCGGCGTGGTCCGCCGTTTCTCCCGCCGGGCTGAGCGGCACCGCAAGCGACATGGTTCCCTTCAACGATGGCCGCGGCGACCGGCTGTTTGTCGCCGGCACTTTCGGGACCGCGGGCGGCGTCGCGGCCGTGCGCATCGCGACCTGGGACGGCACGAACTGGTCCGGCATCGACCGCTCGTTCGAGGCGGGGGTCGACACCATCGCGTTCCACCAGGGCGAGGTGTACATCGCGGGCAGCTTCGCCCGTGCCGATGGCGAGCCCGCGGGCAGGATCGTGCGGTTCGACGGCGAGGAGTTCTTCCCTCTGGGCGGCGGCCTCAGCAGCGGGAGCGTCGATTCCATGGTGAGCCACGACGACGGTTCGGGCCCCGCCCTGTTCATCGGGGGCAACTTCACGACCGTCGACGGCCAGACGATGAACCGCATCGCCCGCTGGGCCGGCGGTGTCTACTCGCCGCTGATGGTCGGCGTGCATAACGGCGTGAACGGCGCGGTCAACGACATGGTTATCTGGAACGATGGCAGCGGCGCCGCCCTGTACGCGGCCGGCAGCTTCACCACCGCCGGCGGGACCGCCGCCACCCGCATCGCCAAGTGGGACGGCGCCGCCTGGTCGCCCCTGGGCACGGGCTTCAACAACACGGTCAACGGCCTGGCCGTCTACAACGACGGCACGGGCGAAGCCCTCTACGCGGTCGGCAGCTTCACCACCGCCGGCGGGGCACCCGCCAACCGCATCGCCCGGTGGGACGGCGCGGCGTGGTCCGAGGTCGGCGGCGGGCTGAACGCCGCGGCCAACGACCTCGCGGTCTACAGCGGCGAGCTCTACGTCGGCGGCACCTTCTCCATCGCCGGCGTCACGAGCGTCAACCGGATCGCCCGCTGGAACGGCACGGCCTGGCTCGACGTCGCCAGCGGCGTGAACAACACCGTCAGCACCCTCGCCGTCCACGACGAGGACGGCCCCGGCGGCTCCGATCCCGCCCTCTTCGTCGCCGGCCTGTTCGCCACCGCCGGCGGTAACCCCGCCACACGCGTCGCCCGCTGGAACGGCAGCGCCTGGTCGGCCGTGGGTACCGCCGGCGAGGGCGCGGACGCCACCGTGAACACGCTCGCCTCGGCCCCCACCGGCGCCGCGGCGGGCCTGTACCTCGGCGGCGCGTTCACGAGCGCCGGCGGGGTCTCCAGCGGCCGCATCGCCCGCTGGGGCTGCACGCAGGCGGCCTGCTACGCCAACTGCGACGGCTCGGTGACCGCCCCCATCCTTAACGTCGCGGACTTCACCTGCTTCCTCCAGCGGTTCGCCGCGGGCGAGAGCTACGCGAACTGCGACAACTCCACGGCGATGCCCACGCTGAACGTCGCGGACTTCACCTGCTTCCTCCAGCGGTTCGCTGCCGGCTGCCAGTAACCAGCGAGCTCCGGATTGCCCAAAGCCCCCAGGTTCACTTCCAACCCCCGCCCCTCGGCGGGGGTTTTTCCATGTCGGCAGTCGGTCCATGGCCCGCACGAGGGGTCAAATGCCATTGCCGAAAGGCGGGCTCTCGTGTACAAAGAGTTCAGCGGAGTTCCGCTCGGGAATGGGGTGGCGCCGGCGTGCTTGTGGACCGCCGGGCTCTATCGCCGCCTCGATCGCCGGGCTGTCCAGCGGCGCCGGTCCGGCCCGCCTGTTGCCGAAGGAGTGTCGAGATGAAGATGCGATCGAGGAGTGCTCTTGGTGCAGCCGCGCTGGCCTTCGCCGCCGGCACGGCAATCGCCCACCCCCTGCGTCTGGACTACTGCGTTGATGCTCTCCCCGGGGGGCAGTACCAGTACACGTTCACCCTGACGCTTGACAACAACGACAACACGTGGGCCCCCGGGCAGGGGTGGACCTGGATCACTTTCGGGGCCACCCAGGCGATGTCCTCGCCCCTCGAGGACTTTGTCATGGACCCCTCCTCCTACCCGATCGGGCCGTTCACCGAGTTGACGGGCAGCGGCGGGTACCTCAACGGCCCCACGCTCGGGCCGCTGACCGACCCCAACAGCAACTTCATCTACTGGATCCCGAGCGCGGTCGGCGAATCCCTGACCTGGACGGGCACCTCCGCGAACTTTATTCCCGAAGCGCAGATGGCCTTCAGCACGCTCATCACTACCGGGGGCGCGGGGCAGGCCGCCTTCTCGCCCGCCGTCCGCATCGTCTGCACCGGGGCCCAGGGCGCCTGCTGCCTGGCCGATGGCACCTGCGTCCAGCTCTCGGGCGCCGGCTGCGTCAACGCGGGCGGCGTGTACAGCGGCGACAATGTTCCGTGCTCCAGCGTCTCCTGCCCGCAGCCCGCCACCGGCGCCTGCTGCCGCGATGACGGCTGCGTGATCACGACCCAGGCGATCTGCACGGCGACCACCGGCACCTACCAGGGCGACAACACCCCCTGCGCCACCGCCAACTGCAGCCCCGCCACCGCGTTCCGCGAGGGGGCCGACGTTGGCGATGTGCCGGGCACGGCCGCGGTCGTCTCCGGCTCGGGCTCGCTGTCGGTGATCCACGGCGGCTTCCACCACTTCGCCGATGCGGACATGTACACCATCCAGATCTGCGACCCGGCTACGTTCTCCGCCGACCTCAGCTTCCAGGGCATCGGCGAGATCTTCCTCTTCGACGCCAACGGCATGGGTGTCGCCAACCGCCTCTCGTTCAACGGCCCGGCGACGCTCACGAACCAGTTCGTCACCACGCCCGGTCAGTATCACCTGGCCGTCGCCCCCTTCCTGAAGCAGCCTCTGGACGGCCTGGGCCAGAAGCTCTGGAACGACAACTTCGACAACATCGAGCGCGCCCCGGACGGCCCCGGCGCCCTTAACCCGATCGCGAGCTGGGACGCCGGCGGCGGCAACGACGGCCCTTACACCATCGCCCTTACCGGCGCGTGCTTCGTCGGCGGCACCACCGCCTGCTACGCGAACTGCGACAACAGCACCACCGCCCCCATCCTCAACGTCGCCGACTTCACGTGCTTCCTCCAGCGCTTCGCCGCGGGCGAGAGCTACGCCAACTGCGACCAGTCCACGACCGCGCCGACGCTCAACGTCGCGGACTTCACCTGCTTCCTCCAGTCCTTCGCCGCGGGATGCCCGTAAGCCCACGGAGGAGGACGACGCAACCTCCCCGCTCCCTGACCTCCGAACAGACCCCCGCCCCGGCGGGGGTCTTTTTCGTGCTGTTCTGCAATCCGCTCCTACTCGTCCTGATTTTCCTTGCACCCGCCGCCCGTTCCGGTATGGTGGCCCGAGGAGGATCTCGATGACGACCACAACCCGTGCGTTCCTGCTCGCTCTTCTGGCCGGCGCTGCCCCGACCTTGGCCGACGATGTCGTTATGCCCCTCGACTACGCGGCCGCGGCAGGCACCCACACCTTCCTCGGCCCGCTCTCGTCCTCCGAGCGGACTTACCAGCTCCTCATCCACGCCGATCAGCTCACCGGCCTCGTGGGGGGTGAGATCACCGGCCTTGCCTTCCGCAGCACCTCCGGGGCGACCAGCGCCTGGCCGACGGCCGAGACCACCTACGCCGCCTTCGACATCTACCTGAGCCCCAGCGTTGAGCCCGCGAACCGCAGCTTCACGTTCGGCGAGAATGTCGCCGGCACCCAGGTGCAGGTCCGCTCGGGGCCGCTCGTGATTCCTGTTGGCACCTACACCTCGGGCGGCTCGCCCAACGAGTTCGGCCCGACGATTGAGTTCACGCAGGGGTACACCTACACCGGCGGACACCTCCTGGTCGAGCTCCGCCACCCGGTTTCCGACGGCAACTCCCGGAGCGTCGACGCCATCGGCGCCGCCATCCCCGGGTACGGCACGCAGTTCAGCGCCTGCTGGGCCGGCGGCTACACGGCGACCACCGGCGGCCTCCAGGGGAACTTCGCGGTCACCCGCTTCACCTTCACCGGCGGGACCGGCGCCTGCTACCCCAACTGCGACGGATCCACCACAGCCCCGATCCTCAACGTCGCCGACTTCACCTGCTTTCTGCAGGAGTTCGCCGCCGGCAATCCCTACGCAAACTGCGACGAGTCCACCACCGCCCCGGTCCTCAACGTCGCCGACTTCACCTGCTTCCTCCAGGATTTCGCCGCCGGCTGCCCGTGAGGCGGGGCACCAAGAATTGTCCGAAAGCCTGAGTGCGCACTCAGATTTCCCTTGCCTGGGGCGGATCCTCCATTAGACTGGCGTCCTCTCGGGGTCCCGTCCGTCCATTGACCACCCACGCGAGGAGATCGACATGCCGAGCTATAGCGCCCCACGGTCCGCGCCCCGTTCCATCCGCCCGTACCTCGTGGCCGCGGCCGCCGGCCTGGCTCTGGCCGGGTCGCCCGCGCTCGGGCAGGCCTGGACCGAAACCGGCGATGCGGGGGAGCTGCCGGGGTCGGGGGGCGCTCAGATGACCGCGGGATCGGGGCCGCTGTTCTCCATCTCCGGCAGTCTGGATGTCGGCGGCGATGTCGACATGTACCAGCTGGAGATCTGTGACATCGCGAGCTTCTCGGCCTCGACGGTGGGCGGCACGACGCTCGATACCCAGCTCTTCCTATTTGATGCGTCGGGGCTGGGCATCGCGAGCAACGACGACACGCCCGGCGGCGGCGCGCTGCAGTCGACCATCAGCAATCTCTACGTGACCGCCACGGGCACGTACTTCCTCGCCATCACCCGCTACAACCGCGACCCGGTCTCTTCGGGCGGCCTCATCTTCCAGCCGGCGGCGTTCACCGAGGAAACCCCGGCCAACGGCCCCGGCGCCGGCTTCCCGGTCAGCGGCTGGGAGAACACGGTCGCGGGCGCGGGCGGGCCGTACACCATCACTCTCACCGGGGCGTGCCACGCCGACATCAACGCGATCGGCGCCTGCTGCAAGATTGACGGGACCTGCGCGGCGATGGCCCTGGGCGCCTGTCTTGCCGAGGACGGCATCTTCGGCGGAGCGGGCTCCGACTGCTCCACGGTCACCTGTGCGCCCGCGGGCTCGTGCTGCCTCCCCAGCGGCACCTGCACGCAGCGCACGGAGGCGTCGTGCACCGCATCCGGCGGCGTCTTCGGCGGCGCGGGCACCCCCTGCGGCGGCGATTGCACCGCCATCAGCTACCGCGTGCTTCCCCTCACCTACAACTGGAACGGGATGGTCAGCGCGGGCACGGAGCAAGGCCAGTTCAACTTCGACAACCCCGACGGCTACCGCTCCATCGCCGACCGCGGCCTGCTCCTGGGCGTGGGCGGTAACGCGCTCGACGCGGTACCGATCGTCGGCACCGCGGGCATCCCGTACACGATCAACACCGCGACCAACACGCTTGACATCGTGCACCTCGGCGACCGGTTGACGGTCGCCAACTCGGCCCGCACCTGGGGCACCGGGACGAACAACGCACTGCAGCCGGAGTGGCTCCTCAACAACGACCAGACCACGCCGCAGGTGAGCGATGTCTCGGCCGCCGGCGCCACGCTGACGCCGTACTCGAGCATCGGCGTCCTCTACCAGGTCTCGGATTCCGGCGGCAGCTTCGACCTCGTGCTGACGTTCACCGACAGCTCGTCGGTGATGCTCACCCTCCGCGCCCCGGACTGGTTCAACAGCCAGACGCCCCCGGCCCCCGCCCCCGGCTCGGGCCTCACCGTGCAGCGGCAACTGGGCGTGTACGCGAGCACCGACACGACCGACTTTGCCAACACCAGCGTGAACAATCTCAACGTCGTGGAGGCGGTGACCACCGTGCAGCGGCTGATCGCCGACGGCCTGGGGAACCATGCCGGCAAGACCCTCGCCTCGATCACCTTCCAGAACCCGCTCTCGAACGCCAACTACGCGAACTCGACGCCCGCCACGGGCTCGGGCTTCGCCATCCTCGCCGTCGCGATGAGCTACCCCGGCAGCGGGGGCGGGTGCTACGCCAACTGCGACAACTCGACCCAGAGCCCCATCCTGAACGTCGCCGACTTCACCTGCTTCCTCCAGCGGTTCGCGGGGGGCGATCCCTACGCCAACTGCGATAACTCCACGACCGCCCCGGTCCTGAACGTCGCCGACTTCACCTGCTTCCTGCAGGCCTTCGCCGGCGGTTGCCCGTAAGACCCGGGGGCCATCCCGCTTGCAGCACAACCCCCGCGCCGCCGCGGGGGTCTTTCTTTGCGTTCATCCCACGTTGTTGTGCCTCAGCGGCGGCGGCCGCTCATCAGGAGCATGCCCAGGACCGCGCCGACCCCGAGCACGATCAGCGCGGTGCGGCCGGGGTTTGCCTCCACCTCGCGCCGGGCGGTCGCGGCCGCGCGCCGGCCGCAGGCCCCCAGGTCCTCCGTCGCCAGGTTCAGGGCCTCGAGTTTCTGTTGGACCTGCCGCTGGAGCCGCACGCGCGTTTCCTCGACCCCCTCGCGCCCGGCGGAGATCAGGTCGCGCATGGTGGCGGCCAGGTCGGCCTTGAGCTGCTGCACATCGCCGCGGAGGGCGTCCACATCGCGTCGGAAATCGTCGTTCTGCCAGCGGGCTCTCATCGTGCACCCCCCTGTTGACCGTCCCCGAG
>JAEYVB010000236.1 GCA_023429345.1 Planctomycetota bacterium | reverse complement strand
ACGAAGATCGGCACCCGCTTCAGGTGCGCCGTCTTCACCAAGGACTCGTTCTCCGGGTGGTGCTCCGCCAGGTACCTGCCCATCGCGTCGATGAACTCGCGGCTGGAGTACGCCCCCGGCTCAAAGGTGTCGAAGATCTCCTTGGTCTTCTCGTCGCAGGCGCGGAGGTCGTCCTCGTTGATGTAGGTGTCGTAGATCCGGTCGATCATCAGGTTCCGCAGCGTCAGGTCGTCGACGGGCGGCGCCTCGGGCGACCCCGGCGCGATGTAATGCTTGAACCCCAGCCCCTCGAAAAAGTCCTGGTCGACGATGTTCGCCCCCGTCGAGACGATCGCGTCCACCATGTTCTTCTCGAGCAGCTCGATGATTACCTTCTTCAGCCCCGCCGAGACCAGCGACCCCGCCAGCGTCAGGATCACCGCGCACTCCGTGTCCGCCAGCATGCGGTTGAAGATGTCCGTCGCCGTCGCCAGGTTGCGGCTGGAGTAGGCCATCTCCCGGTAGCTGTCGATGATCGGCCGGGCGTCGAACGTGGTGATGTCCACGTGCTTCACCGGACGCGAGAGAAGCTGCTCCTTCGTCCAGGTCTGCGGGGCGGGCTTGGCGTTCTGCGACATGTCTTGATTCTCCCTGGTCCGCCCCCGGGCGGACGCGTTTGGTGCAACCGGCCAAGCCCCCCTGGCCGCGAACAGTCCCTGCACCGGCCCGGGGGTGGCGGGCCGTAGGCCGGATTGTATTCACGAAAGTCGCCGACGAACGAGCGGGGTGACTCATCCCGCGCAAGCGCCCCGCCGCGAAACTACCGCCGCAGCTCTGCGCTCGCCGGCATCGCCACCGGCCCCGGGTCTTTGATCTCGATCCGGTCCGTCCGCAGCTCCCAGAACAGCCGCCCCGCGCTCACCGGCGTCGGGCTCTTGGGGTCAAAGAGCATCACCGTGTTCCCCGGCGCCGCCGCGGCCGTCACGGTCTGGTTGATCGCGTCGTACTCCACCCCATCGGCGACCAGCTCCTTGGTCGGCGGCCGCGGCGCCCCCGGCTTCACCTCGGGGCCGCTGGTGATGTAGACAGCCCCGCTCGCGGTGGCCGAGACCAGCTCCGCCCGCGCCCCCGTCTCCGCCATGGAGCCGCCCACCTCGCGGATCTTGGCGATCAGCTTCTCGCTGATGAGGTTGGTCGCTGTGCTGGCCTCATCGAGCGCGCTGTGCGTCAGCCGGACATTCCGCCGCACATCCAGCAGCCCCGCCTTGCGGTCCATGCGGAGCGACCCGTCCCAGTCCAGAAGCGCCGAGCCGCGGGCGCTCGAGGGCCCGAAGCCCAGCGCTGGTGTGGATTCACCCGCGACGGCCCCATCCGACTCCGGCCGCTGATCCTGCAGCACCATCCGCCCCGCATCCGGCACATCCACCGTTTGCGCGATGTTGTCCGCCAAAATCCGCGGCCCCTCGAGGTAGTAGAGCTGCTCGATCCGCCGCCCCGCGGCCGCGGACGCATCGTCCACATACCGCCGCGACTCGATGCTGGCGTTCCCGCCCCCGTCGCGGATCAGGCGCCCCCCGATCGCCTCCGCCCTCAGGAAGGGCCGCTCGCCATCCTCGACCGCGACCTGGATGCCCGGCGGCAGCTCCGCGTCGCGCGGCAGGATCCAGATCTTCAGCCGCTCCGACCGCAGCGTGTCCACCGCCGCCGGGGTTGAAGAAGACTCCGCCACCGTCTCGCCGTCGCACTCCAGCGTGCCCGCGGTGTCGTCAAAGAACATCCCCCGCTTCCAGCTCGCCCGCACGCCCGCGAACCGCTGATCCTCGGCATCCTTGTGCTCAAAGGTCCCCGCCCCGAAGATCCGCAGCGAGCGCGCCACCCCGTCAAGCCGCATCTGCGATCCGGCGATCGTCGTCCGCCCGTCCTTGGTCAGCTCCGCCGAGCCCACCAGGTCCGCCACCTGCTTGCGCTCAAACGCCCCGTCGAGGACGCCCGCGCCCGGCTCCCAGGAAAGGTCGACCGTCAGCTCGTTCGCCTTGGCCGTAGCCCGGTCCCGGACGCTCGTGAACCGCACGCCGCCCCGCGCTGTCGCCGTGCGGACATCCGTGGCGCCCTTCGGGTTCGTCGCCAGGTGCGCCTCCAGGAAATCGGCGTGGAGCTCATCCCCCCCGCGCTCGCCGATCACCCCGCCCGTAGCCGTCAGCGTGACCGGCTGCGGGTCCCCGCCGTCGGCCGCGGCGAAGGCAACATCGATCGAATCCCCCGTCAGCGACCCGGAATCCCCCGAGGCCAGCACCGCCCGGTCCTCGAGGACCAGGCGCGAGAGTTCCGTCCGCTCGTCGCCGGCCGGCACAAACTCGGCTCGGGCAAATCCCGCCGTCATGCGCCCGCCCTCATCCGCGCCGCTCACGCCCCCCTGCAAAATGGCCTGCCGGATCTGATTCGTGAGCTCGCCCTCCACCACCCGCAGCGTGAAGTCGGCCTGCTCGGTCCACCCGATCGTGATCGGCGATACCTCTCCCTCACCGCTGCCGCGCCGCTCACCGCCACCGCGCAGCTCGCCGCCAGCAGTATGGATGATCCCCGTCCCCAGGTCGGCGCGGATCAGCGCCGAGGTGATGCCCCCGTTCCCCGCCATCTCGATCGAGGCCCGGTCTTCTTCCGTCCCGCTGAAGGCCAGCGTCCGGGTCGTCAGGCCGTAGTCGATGGCCGCGGCCGCGCCGCTCGCGCCCGACCCGGGATCGCTGAAGCTCACGCCCCCCTCGCCGCTGAACCGCATGGCGATGTGATCCCGCGCCAGAGGCGCTGCCGCCCCCGTCTCCGTGGGAAGGAT
>JAEYVB010000221.1 GCA_023429345.1 Planctomycetota bacterium | reverse complement strand
GGCTTGGAGAGGGGACACGGGCGGGGAGGCGCGTGCTGCGGGGGCGGGGGAGAGCGGCGGAAGAGGATGCAGAGAAGACACGGGCAGGGATGCCCGTGCTACGCAAGGAAGAACACCGGGCGGAAGCCCGGTGCCACGGGCGGCGTCGGGAGGGACACCGGGCGGGAGCCCGGTGGTACGCGCAGCGCACGAGGGGGTGGTGTCAGACCCGCCAGAGGCTGGCGGCCCAGGTCAGGCCGCCGCCGAAGGCGACCAGCATGATGAGCTGGCCCTCGTGGACCTTGCCGGCGCTCCGGAGCTCATCGAGGCAGACGGGGACGGAGCCGGCGCTGGTGTTCCCCACGCGGTCGATGTTGACGTACATCTTCTCGCGGGGGATGCCGAAGCGCTCGCGGGCGGCCTCGAGGATGCGGGCGTTGCTCTGGTGGCAGATGTAGTGGTCCACCATGTCGGCGGTGAGCCCCGCCTTGTCGAGGGTTTCCTGGATCAGCCCGTTGAACGTGCCCACGGCAAACTTGAAGACCTCGCGGCCGTTCATGTACATCTTCCCCAGGGGCTTGCCCGCGGGGTCGACCTCGGGGGGGAAGTCGCGCGGGGCGCGGGGGATGTAGAGGTGCTTCCAGCCGCGGCCATCGGCGTGCATGCTCTGGGCCACGATGCCCTTGGCGGTGTCGGGCGTCGCCCGGAGGACGGCCGCGCCCGCGGCATCGCCGAAGAGGATGGCGGTGCCGCGGCCCTCGTTGGAATAGTCCATCAGGGGCGTGAGCACATCGCACCCCACCACGGCGATGGTGCCGAAGGTCCCCGCCCGGATGAGGTCGTGGGCCATGTTGATGCCGTAGACAAACCCGCAGCAGGCGGCGGTGAGGTCGACCGCGCCGGCCGTGCCCGCGCCGATGAGCTCCGCGACGCGGCAGGAGGTGCTGGGGCAGGTCATCTCCATCGAGACGGTGGAGACGATGAGGAAGTCGAGGTCGGTGGCGGAGAGGCCCGCATCGGCCAGGGCCCGGCGCACCGCGGCGGTGCACAGGGTCATCGCCGATTCGCCCTTGGCGGGGTCGATGATGCGGCGCTCGCGGATCCCCGTGCGCTGGATGATCCACTCGTCGGAGGTGTCCATCACCTTCTCGAGGTCGGCGTTGGTGACCTTGTTCTCGGGGAGGTAGGAGCCGGTGCCGGCGATGCGCACGCCGCGGGGGACGATCTGCCTCGCGCCGATGCCGGGCGGCCTCGCGCCGATGCCGGGGCGGCCCGCGGGGCTCGCGTGTTCGGGTCCGGGGGCCTGGCTCATGCCGTCCCGGCCTCCTCGGCGATGCCGGCGAGGGCGGGGCAGGCGCGGACCTCTTCCAGACGGGCGATGATGGCCTCGTTGACGCCCGCGGCGATGAACTCGCGCATCTTGCGGATGGCGGCCCTGATCGTCCGGGCCTCGCTCGAGCCGTGGGCGATCATGAAGGCGCCGTTGACGCCCAGGAGCGGCGCGCCGCCGTGCTCGTGGTAGTCGTTCTTGGCGTAGATCTTCTTCACCACCGGCTCGAGCTTCATCGCGAGGTCCGGGTCGGTGATGAACAGCTCGTGGGCGATGGCCGCGAAGAGGCTCTTGGCCAGCCCCTCGGCCATCTTGAGGAGCGTGTTGCCGGTGAAGCCGTCGGTCACGACGACGTCGGCCGCCCCGTCGAAGAAGTCCCGCCCCTCGATGTACCCGATGTAGTCGATCCCCGGCGTGGCCTTGAGCAAATCCCGCGTCTGCTTGGTGAGCCCCGTCCCCTTGGCCTCCTCCGAGCCGATGTTCATCTGGGCCACGCGGGGCTTTTCGATCTTCAGGACCTGCCGGGCGTACACCTCGGCCATGACGCCGTACTGCCAGAGGTGCGTGGCCTTGGGCTCGGGGTTGGCGCCGGCATCGCAGAGGACGACGGGGCCGTGGAAGGCGGGGATGGTCACGGCGATGCCGGGGCGGTGGACGCCCGGGAGCCGCTTCATCTGCATGATGGCCGCGGAGACGCAGGCCCCGGTGTTGCCCGCCGAGAGCACGGCATCGGCGCGGGCCCCCGCCTCGGTCTTGTGGGACCCCAGGCGGGCCATCCTGACAATCGAGGAGTCGGGCTTGGAGCGCACGGCCTTGGCGGCCGACTCCCCCATCTCGATGACATCGGGCGCATCCTCGACGATCAGCCGCGGGTCGGTGAGCCCGCGCTCGGAGAGGTAGTCGTCGATGAGGGCCCGGGGGCCGACGAGCACGAGGCGGTCGCCACCCGCGAGGAAGGGGACGGCCTCGATGCACCCCTTGAGGACCACATCGGGCGCGTGATCACCGCCCATCACATCAACGGCGAGGCGCATCGGGGGGTCCTTGGGCGAGCGGCGTGCACGCGGGGCCGGGAAATCAGTCGCGGGAGACACCGATGCCGAGCTTGGGCACCGTGATCTTCAGGCCGGGGCGGACGTAGCCGGACTCCTGGCAGGCGCGGTGGTGCTGCTTGGGCATGCCCGAGAGGGGGTCCTGCGTGGGGACCTGGGCCTTGAGGGCGTGGTGGGAGCGGCGGCGGCGGCTCCGGCCGTGGCTCTGTCTTTGTGGGGGGAGCATGGCAATCCTCGGGAGGTCGGTTCGGTGGGAGGCCAAGCGTAGGGTTGGGGTTCTGGCGGGTCAACGGCCAGGGACGCTCCGGCCGGGCCCATCCGCGCGGCGGGGCGGGGTTTTTGAGCCCGCGGCGGGGTTGCGCGGTGGACGGTCGTGAAGGGGTGCGTAGACTAGCGGCGTAGACCGGCGCGAGAGCGTGCCGGGCCGCCTCCCTAGCTCAGTTGGTAGAGCAGCTGACTCTTAATCAGCGGGTCGAAGGTTCGAGTCCTTCGGGGGGCATTCTTTCCGCGGCGGCCGGGGCGGGGGTCATCGGCGGCGGCCGCGACGAGTTCGAGAAGCATCCCGGCCGGTTTCGCCCGCACGCGCCCGGGCGCCCGCGTTCTCGCGGGGTCGGACGCCGTTGGCGCGCGAGGCTGCCACGGGCACGGGGCCCACCGAGGAAGTGCGCCGTCGTTGAGGAGCGTGGCCGCGGGCGCGCCATCCATCCCCGCGGCGCGGGGCCGGCCTCCCGGGCCGGCTCGGGCGCAGAACAACCGCGCGCTCCGGAGCGCCGGGGCGGGCCGGGGCCGTGCCCCGCCTGATCC
>JAEYVB010000130.1 GCA_023429345.1 Planctomycetota bacterium | reverse complement strand
CCCGAGCACGGCCGCTCACCGGACAACCCGATTGTGAAACGCGCCCGCCCGACAGGACCGGGCACGATCCGCCCCCGACTATTCCGACCCGCCCCGGGTCAATCACGCCTCAGGAATCCACTGTCGTATCTGGAACCCATCGATGACCACCATGACCAAGAGCGTCAACCACAAGATCCGCAACGAACGCGATCCCCTCTTCGATGAGCTCGGCTTCCCCAAGGACCCCGACAACCTCTACCTGCAGACCGTCAGCGTGATGCTCCACGCCGCGGACCTCCTCGAGACGCCGCACTGGATCAAGGCCATCCTGGCCCAGCCCCAGTCCGAGATCATGGTCCACTTCCCGGTCAAGATGGACGACGGCGAGTACAAGCTCTTCAAGGGCTACCGGGTCCAGCACAACAACGCCCTCGGGCCCTACAAGGGCGGCCTCCGCTTCCACCCCGATGTTCACCTCGACGACGTCAAGAGCCTCGCGTTCCTCATGACGATGAAGTGCTCCCTGGTCCGCGTCCCCTACGGCGGCGGCAAGGGCGGCGTGAAATGCGACCCCCGCGCCATGAGCAAGGGCGAGGTCGAGCGTGTCTCGCGCCGCTTCGCCGCCGCCATCTTCCGCTACATCGGGCCCGATTACGACATCCCCGCCCCGGATGTGAACACCAACGCCCAGATCATGGCCTGGATGGCCGACACCTACGCCTCCCTCGACGGCAACGGCAAGAGCTCCCTCGATTCCATGCGGGTCTTCACCGGCAAGCCCGTCGAGATCGGCGGCTCGCTCGGGCGTGAGAAGGCCACCGGCCAGGGCGTCGTCGACACCCTCGTCGAGCTCCTCCCCACCCTCGGCATCTCCGTACAGGGCATGCGCTTCAGCGTGATCGGCTACGGCAACGTGGGCTCCTGGACCGCCCGCATCCTCGCCAAGCTCGGCGCCAAGCTCGTCGCCGTCATGGACCACACCGGCGCCATCCGCAACGACGCCGGCATCGACACCGACGCACTCGCCCTGCACGTCGCCAAGACCGGCGGCGTCGCCAGCTTCGGCGCTTCCACCGCCGCCGGGACCCGCTCCGACCAGGGCGCCGAGGCCGTCAGCACCGAGGACTTCTACAAGACCGAGGTCGACGTCCTCATCCCCGCCGCCCTCGAGCAGATGATCAAGGAGCGCGAGGCCAAGTGGATCAACGCCAAGGTCGTCGCCGAGGGCGCCAACGCCCCCAGCACCCCCGCCGGCGACCGCGCCCTCACCGAGCGGGGCATCGAGATCGTCCCCGCCATCCTCGCCAACGCCGGCGGCGTCACCGTCTCCTACTTCGAGTGGGTCCAGAACAAGACCTGCACCCAGTGGAGCCTCGAGGAGGTCGACCGCAAGCTCAACCAGCACATGGTCGCCGCCGCCCACCGCACCCTCGCCGCCCGCAAGCGCTTCGAGTGCGACATGCGCACCGCCGCCTACGTCGCCGCCCTCGACCACGTGAACAAGGCCTACCAGATCCGCGGCATCTTCCCCTGACCTCGTGGCACTGGTCACAGCCGCTCCGGGCCGTGGCCAGTGGTTGAACTCCAGCAGATTCAAAGCAACCCCGACCCGCGTCGGGGTTGCTCGTTTAAATCGCGTGAAGACTACGATCGCCCGCATGCCGCGCCCCAGCGGGAAGGCCGAACGCATCCGCCGAACCGAGCGCATCATCGCCCGGCGCATGCCCTACACCCGCGATCACGGCACCGGCCGCATCGGCCGCAGCCGCAAGCACCACCCGCTGGACTGCGGCCGCACACGCTGCTGGCTGTGCCATCCCGACAAGATCATGGACGAACCCAAGCCCGCCGACGAACGCCGCAAGCTCCCCGACGAGCCGCGCTGATCACGCCCCGATCCGCGCCCGCACCAGCACGAGGTCGCGCACGAACGCCGCCCGCGCCTCGAGCCGCTTCTCCCGGTCTGGCATCCGCAGGATGCTCGACGGATGGATCGTCGCCAGCACCGCACCCGCGGCTGCCCTGCACCGCCGCCCGCAGCTTCGGCAGCGACAGCCGCCCCGCCGGGACAAAGTCGGCCGCGGTGACCTCGGGCTTCCGGGCGATCACGGTTCATGCTAACACCCGGCCGCGGCCGCGCATCCTGCGCTCAAAGGAGATGAGCCATGACGACTCCAAGACTCGGGCTGGCGGCGGCGGCGTTCATGCTGGGCGGGGTGCTGCTGTCCCCCTCGCTGGCGGGCCCGCCGCTCATCTGCTTCCCGTACCACACCGGCGGTGCGCCGTCGCTGCCGTGGGGCGATGACGCGTTCCAGGAGAAGAAGGCGTACGACAAGGCCCGCCTGGTGGAGGACACGCTGCGCCTCCTGAACGCCGAAACGTCCGCCCTGGCGCGGATGGAGACACTGCGCCGCGCGGCTCTGTACGCCCAGGGGGACAAACGCCTCTCGACCGAGCTCCTCGCGAACCTGGCGTTCATCGCCCTCGACACCGAGGCCGCCGGCCACCCTTCGAGCCGCGCGTGGTTCGACGCCGGCTTCCTCGCCGCCTCCTACGCGCAGCTGGGAACAGGCATCGGCTCGGAGCCCGGCCGAGCCGAGGGCAGCAACGGCTACGCCTGGATCCGCAAGGCGCTCCAGCTCGAGCCCCAGAACGCCGAGATGCACTTCGCCGCGGCCCTGGCGACGCACGGACGCCAGGCCGTGTATAAGGAGCACCTGCGACGGGCCCTCGAGGGCGCTGCGCCCGGGTCGAACCTGGCCCGGAGCATGGAAACCAACGCGGCCATCGGCCCCGATCTGGCCGAACTCCGCGCACGGCCGGGAACCGCGGATGCTTCCGGACGCGGCCATTGAGATGCCCGGAAATCGCGCCGAGCCGGTGACCCATGCCGCATGGAGCATCGCCGACGAGGCGCTCGTGATAGCGGCCCGATCAGGGGACCGTGCCGCGTTCTCGCGCCTGTACGAAAGCCTCGCGCCGGTGGTCCACAGCGTGCTGGTATCAAGGCTCCGCGTCCGCGATGCCGACGACCTGGTGCAGGAGGTGTTCGTGACGGCCTGGCGGCGGCTTGCGGACCTCCGCGATCCGGCCGCCTTCGTCGCATGGGTGCTCTCGATCGCCCGGAACGCCGCGGCCGCCGCGGCGCGGGGGAGGCATCCTCATTCGCCGCTCAGCGATTCGGTGCCGGCGCCGAGCGACGCCGCGCCGGACACAGGGGAATGTGGGCGAGTGCTCACGGCCATCCGCTCGCTCCCGGACGCCTACCGCGAAACCCTGACCCTCCGACTGGTGGCGGGGCTCACCGGACCGCAGATCGCGGCGTGCCTCGGCATGACGCACGGTTCGGTGCGGGTCAATCTCTGCCGCGGCATGGAGATGCTGCGTAAATGCCTCCGGACCAGCGAGACCACGCCATGAACGATCCAGCAGCCCAGTATCTGTGGGACAGCTCCGGGCCCGTGGACCCCGACCTCGCCGCCCTCGAATCCGCCCTGCGCCCCGCTCGTTACCGCCCGCGCCCCCTGGCGCTCCCCTCAGTAGGCGACCGTGCACCCGCCCCGCAACCGCTGCATGTTCCGAGCGATCGCCGACGCCCCGAGCGCCGTGGGTTCGCGGCCGCGGCCGGGATCCTCATGGCCGCGCTGGCCGCGCTCCTTGCGCGGCCGGGCGACCGCGCCGGTGCCCCGTGGGTGGTGGAGGCGGTCGAGGGCCGTCCGCGCGTGGCGAGCCGCGTGGTGACGGGCTGGGGACGGCTGGGCCCCGGGGCCTGGCTGGAGACCGATCCCGGCTCGACAGCTCGTCTCACCGTCGGGGGCCTCGGCCGGGTCACGGTTGACC
>JAEYVB010000116.1 GCA_023429345.1 Planctomycetota bacterium | reverse complement strand
TCAATCAGAAAGGCGGCGTCGGTAAGACCACGACCACGGTCAACCTGGCCGCGGCCCTTGCCACGCTCGGGAAACGTGTGCTGGTAGTCGACCTCGACCCGCAGGCGCACGCCACGCTGCACCTGGGGGTCGATCCGGAACAGTCGGCGCGGTCGGTCTACGACTTGCTGCTGGATTGGGACGACGACGCCGACAGCGCCGTGATGAAGGTGCGCGACAATCTCTGGCTGGTCCCCGCCGAGACCGACCTCGCCGCGGCCGAGACCGAGCTCGTGGGCGAGGGCGACCGCCACAAGCGGCTGACCCGCGTGCTGCGCCCGTTGGCGGGCCGGTTCGACTTTGTCATGCTCGATTGCCCCCCCTCGCTGGGCCTGCTCACGCTGAACGCACTGGCCGCGGCCCGGGAAGTGATCATCCCGATGCAGGCGCACTTCCTGGCCCTGCAGGGCGTGAGCAAGCTGCTGGAGACGGTGAAACTGGTGCGCGGGAAGCTGAACCCGGACCTGCGGGCGACGGGGATCGTGCTCTGCATGCACGACGGGCACACCACGCACTCGCAGGAGGTGGTGGGCGACCTCGAGAGCTTCTTCGCGGCGGCCCGCAACCAGGATGTGCCGTGGCGCGAGGCGCAGCTCCTGAAGCCGGCGATCCGCCGGAACATCAAGCTGGCGGAGTCCCCAAGCTTCGGGCAAACGATCTACGACTATGCCCCGGGCGCCCCGGGAGCGGCGGACTACCGGGCCCTGGCCGAATCGGTCGTCGCGGCAGCGCCGCGATCCGTTGCTGCGCCCGCGCCCGCCGCGGCCGAGCCGCCGATCGTGATGACCCGCCCCGCGGCGATCGAGGCGTCGCGGTGAGGGTCCCGCCGGTGACGGCCCTGAGCCGCGCGGCGTTCGCCGGGTTTGCGGTGCTCCTGTTTGTCGGGACTCACTGGCCGAAGCTGACGATCCCGGCGCCGGGGAGGCCGGACCTCTTCGTGCACGCGGCGGTCTTTGCCGTGTGGACGGGACTGCTGATCGGGGCGGGGTTTTTCGGGCATCCGCTGTCGCGGCGGAACCTCCTTTTCGTGTTGGCGATCGCTCCGGTGTACGCCGCCATCGACGAGAGTTTGCAGGCGATCCCGTGGATCCGCCGGCACGCCGCGTGGGACGACTACCGGATGAACCTGGCGGGGGTGGCGATCGCCCTGGCCGCGGCGTCGATTCTTGCCGCCGTGCGGGGGAAGCGGGGCGCCCGGCGGGCAACAATGATCGCTCCGGACGCACCGACCGCACGCAGGAACTCCGCCGCATCATGACGGACCACGCCCACGGACGCCATTTCCACGGACCGAAGCTCTGGCTCGTCTCGGCGCTGGCCGGGCTGGGCCTTGGGGCGCTGCTCACGTTCGTGCTGAAGCCGCACTTTCACGACGGGCACCCGGAGGTGCCGCTGTGGCTGGTGGCCCCGTTCGTGCTGCTGCTGGCGAGCATCGCCCTGATGCCGTTTGTGAGCGCCCGGCTGTGGCACCTGCACTTCCCGGACTTCGCGTTCTTTCTGGGCGGGATCACCACGGGGTACTACCTGCTGGGGTACGGGCATCACGGCTCGCACGCGATGTTGCACGCTGGGATCGAGTATTACGCCTTCATCGCGCTGGTCGGGGGGTTGTACATCGTTTCGGGCGGGATCCTGGTGGATGTCCGGGGGGCGTCTGGGCCCTTCAAGAACACGGCGCTCCTGGCCGTCGGGGCGGTGCTCGCGAACATCGTGGGGACGACGGGGGCCTCGATGCTGCTGGTGCGGCCGTTCATGCGGATCAACCGCGGGCGGCTGATGCCCATCCACATCGTGTTCTTCATCTTCATCGTGTCCAACTGCGGCGGCTCCTTGACGCCCATCGGCGATCCCCCGCTGTACCTGGGCTTCCTGAAGGGGGTGCCGTTTTTCTGGACGCTGGCGCACCTCTGGCCGGACTGGCTCTTTGTGGTCGGGTCGCTGCTTGTCATCTTCTATTGCGTCGATCGGTTCTACGTGGGGAGGCCGGTGCCGCAGACGTTCGCCCCGCTGCCGACGCACGACGAGGCGGGCAACCTCATGGAGGCCGAGGTGCACGCCAAACCCGGCCTGAGGCTGGCGGGCTCCGTGGGGCTGGTCGCCCTGGCGCTGATGATCGTGGGCGTGTTCATCGACCCGATGATCCTGAAGTGGGGCCCGGCGGCCCTGCACGGGATCCCCGTGGGCGCCACGTTCCAGATCATCGTCGCGGTGTCGGCGTACTTCCTGGCCGACCAGAAGATCCTGAAACAGAATGATTTCAACTTCGGGCCGGTGAAAGAGGTCGGGCTGCTGTTTCTGGGGATCTTCGCCACCATGGTCCCGGCGCTGGCTTACCTGGCCACGCACGGGAAGGACCTGGGCCTCAACTCGGCGACGGCGTTCTACTTCGGTACCGGGACCCTGTCCGCCTTCCTCGATAACGCCCCCACCTACCTGAACTTCCTTCAGCTTGCGCTCGGTGAGGCGGCGATGACCCGCGAGAACGTGCTGGCGTTCATCGCCACGCCGCGGGGCACCCTGTTCCTGCACGCGATCTCGAACGCGGCCGTTTTCTTCGGGGCTATGACGTACATCGGCAACGGGCCCAACTTCATGGTGAAGGCGATCGCCGAGTCCGAGGGGGTTCGGATGCCCTCGTTTATTGCCTACGTGGGGCTCGCGTGCATGCTCCTACTCCCCGTGCTCGTCGTCCACTGGGCGATCTTTATCCGCTGACCGCACCGGGATACCGACTTTGGCCGATATCCCTGTCGTGAGCGCCGAGACTCCCGCCCCTCAGAAACAGCCGGAAGCGGGCGCGCCCGCGGGTTCGGAGCAGTCGCACCGCGCCCTGGCGGGGGCGGTCCGCTCGGTTTCCGGGATGACGCTCCTCTCGCGCTTCGGCGGGCTGGCCCGCGAGGTGCTGGTGGTCCGGATCTTTGGCGAGACGGCGCTGGGCTCGGCGTTCGTGGCGGCGTTCGCGATCCCGAATCTCTTCCGCAGGCTTTTCGGGGAGGGCGCTCTTTCCGCGGCCTTTATCCCGGAGTACACGCGGACGCACAAGGCCGATCCCGGCGCGGCCGACCGGTTCGCGTCGCTGACGGTCGCCGTGCTGCTGCTGGTGACCACCGCGATCACGGTCATCGGCGAGCTCGGGCTCCTGCTGGCGATCGCCCTCCTGCCCCACGACCCGGACCGCGTGCTCTCGCTGCGGCTGGTGATGGTGATGCTGCCGTTCATGCCGCTGGTGTGCGCCGCGGCCATCCTCGGGGGGATGCTCCAGGTGCACGGGCGGTTCGCGGCATCGGCGGCCGGGCCGGTGATCCTGAACGCGGTGATCGTGGCGACGGGCCTTTACTTTGTCGCGACAGGACAGCACGGCGGGCCGGGCGTGGCGTATGCGCTCGGCGTTGCGACGGTGGTCTCCGGGGTCACGCAGTGCCTCTGGTTCCTGCGGCTCCTGCGGCCTTACGTGCGCTGGACCCGGGCGGTCCGCGATGCGGGGGAGCGCGGGAAGCGGATGCTGCGGCGGTTCGTGCCGGTGCTGATCGGCATGGGGACGCTGCAGATTAACACCTTCCTCGACACGCTGTACGCGATGTGGCCGATCTGGGTGGGGCCCTTTCTGCTGGGCTACCGCTACCCGATGGATGAGAGCTCGAACATCATCCTGGCCTCGGCGCAGCGGCTCTACCACTTTCCGCTGGGGGTCTTCGGGATCGCGGTGGCGACGGCGGTGTTCCCACTGCTGTCGCGGCACGCGGATGAGCCGGGGGAGTTCCTGGCGACGCTGCGTCGCGGGCTGCGGCTCTCGGTATTCATCGGGCTGCCGGCCAGCATCGGGCTGGTGCTGGTGCGGGAAGACATCACGGCGGTGCTGTACGGGTACGGGAGGTCGGGCTTCTCGCCGGCGAGCCTGGAGCGGTCGGCGCTGGCGCTCGCGGGGTTTGCCCCGGGGGTGTGGGCGTATTCGCTGAACCACGTGCTCACCCGCGCCTTCTACGCCCAGGGAGACACGCGCACGCCGATGCGGATCGCGATCGTCATGGTGGGCGTCAACTTCCTGCTGAACCTCGGCCTGATCTGGCCGCTCGGCGAGGCCGGCCTCGCGGCGGCGACCAGCCTGTCGGCGATGCTCCAGTGCGTCGTGCTGATGGCCGCGGTGCGCCGCACACCCGCGGTGAACCAGCCGGTCCTCGACAGGGACCTCCTCCGCTCGTTCGGGCGTGTGTTCCTGGCGGGGCTGCTCATGGGGGCGGCGGTGTACGCGGTGCAGCGGGTTTGGCCCTTCCCCGCCTCGTGGGGAGGGCGGTTCGCCTCCCTCGTGGTGAGCGCCATGCTCGGGGTGGCCGCGTTCGCCGGGATCGCCCGCATCCTGCGGCTGAAGGAACTCGGCTGGCTGCTCCGGCGATGAACGGCGTTGAACCCGGGGAAAGGAAACGGACAGGGTGCATTGCGCCCGGGCTAGGCTGTTGCACACGGCCTGCACACGCAAGGGGGACCCATGAAGACCGCCGTCCGCACCGTTCTCGGCACGCTCCTTCTCGGCTCGATGGCGCTCCTGGCCGGCTGCAACATGGTCAGGGGGCTCGGCGAGGACATCTCCGGCAGCGCGGAGTACGTGCAGGAGCAGATGTTCTATTGAGGCCGGCGGCTCGCCGAACGGACGCTCGGGGGTTACGCTGACCCCATGATTGATCTGCGCGGCAGGCCCATCGCGATCACCGGCGCCAGCAGCGGCATCGGCCGCGCGACGGCTCTCGCCTGCGCGCGGGCGGGGATGCCGGTTGCGCTGGGCGCGCGGCGGCGCGACAAGCTCGACACGGTCGTGACCGAGATCGCCTCTTTCGGCGGGAGCGCGGTCGCGGTCCCGGCGGATGTCGTCCGGGCCGAGGACTGCCGGCGCCTGATCGATCTTGCGCACGCCGAGTTCGGCGGCCTTTACGCCGTCTTCGCGAACGCCGGCTACGGGTTCGAGAAGCCGCTCCTCGATACGACCGACGACGAGATCCGGGCGATCTTCGAGACCAACTTCTACGGCACGCTCAACACCATCCGGCCGGCGCTCCCGGGGCTGCTCGGGTCGGGAGCGGGACACATCCTGGTTTGCTCGAGCTCGATCTCGAAACTCGGATCCCCCTATTTCTCGCCGTATTCGGCGAGCAAAGCCGCCCAGGACCACATCGCGCGGGCCCTGCGCATCGAGCTGGCGGGGTCCGGCGTTCACGTTTCGTCGGTCCACCCGATCGGCACCACGTCCGAGTTCTTTGAGCGGGTGGATCAGCGGTCGGGCGGCCGCAGCATCGGCGTGCGTACGCCCGAGACGTTCATGCAGTCCCCGGAAAGGGTCGCCCGTGCGGTACTGCGGTGCCTGCATCGGCCCCGAGGTGAGGTGTGGACCAGCGCGCCGGCCCGCCTCGGCCTGGCCCTCGCGACGGCCTTCCCCGGGGTGGCTGATCACGTTCTGGTCCGGTACGCCCGGCGGCGCAACAGGATCGTGGGTGCGCTCGAGGCGACCGCTGCCCGTCCGGAGCCTCCTACGGCCGACGCACCATGAGCACCGCCGCGTGGGCCTCGATGAGTTGCCCCGGGCTCATCCGATCCACCAGCTCGGCGGTCTTGCCCTTGATGTTCACACCGTCCGGGGTGATGCCGAGGATGCGGGCCAGATTGTCCCGAACCTCTTCCTTCCGGGGCCCCAGCTTGGGACGCTCCACAACCACTGTGGCGTCCACGTTCCCGACCTGCCATCCCTGCTCCGCGGCCATTCGGACAGCCTCCGACAGGAACACTTCCGAGGCCGCCCCGGCCCACTGGGGGTCCTTGTCCGGGAAGAGCTGGCCGATGTCTGGCAGGCCCAGGGCGCCCAGGACCGCGTCGGTGATGGCGTGCATGAGGGCATCGCCGTCGGAATGTGCCACCGGCCCGAAGTCGGCGGGGAAGGGAATTCCCCCGATCACCATGGGACGCCCCCACTGTGCCCCTGCGGCCGGGCTCCGGTTTCCGGAGAGCCGGTGACGGTCGTAGCCTTGGCCGATCCGAAACGGGATATTCATGTCCGTCATTCGGTCCCCCTTGCGGCCGCGTGATCCCCGTTTCATGCACTCAGGAGCGGGGTGCCGGCCGGACGATACACTGTACCTCACCCGGGCGGCTTGGCCGCCTTACCGGCTCCGGAGAGGATCATGCCGAATCGCTCGTTCGTTCGTATGGCACGCCCGCTGACCTTGGGCATGGCTCTGTTCATGGCCGGGTGTTTTTACATGCCCGGATACCGGGCCGGGGGCTCTCAGGCGTCCCGCGACCTGTACACGTACCACAGCACCGTCGACAACCCCCAGACGGTTACCCTGATGAACAGCGTTACGAATCAGCCGCTGTGGTCTGTGGACGTCCCCATCGGGAAGCAGCTGGTGATCTGGTTCTACGACAACCAGAAGACGGGGGACCCGCAGAATCCGTCGGTGATGCGGTGGGAGATCATGGATCTGGGGCATGAGAGCGGGGACCTGGCCAACGCCATGCCCGTCCCGGCGGCTGGGGTGCGGTTCGTGCGGGTCGATCGCAGGACCTCGCCGCTGGAGACCCCGGGACAGCCGTCGGAGCCGATCCTGCCACCGACGCCCCCGGTGCTCCCCCCGCCCGAGCGCACAAATAATCCGACTTGATAATCCTATTTCCCGACACAGAACGTCGCGAAGATCCGCCCGATGACATCGTCGGGGGATATCCGGCCCACGAGGTCGCCCATCGCATCCAGGGCGGCTCGGAGGCTGCTGGCGTTCAGTTCAGGATCGGTCAGGGGCAAGGCTTCGGTTATGGCCGCGAGCGTTTGGGCCAGTGCCCGCCGGTGACGGGGTAGGAGAGCGATAGCGCCGGAGGTCCGCGAGCCGGTAGCGGCGTCGGCTATGGCGCGGCGGAGGGTGGGGAGGTTCCAGCGGTCCAGGGCGCAGATGGGGATGGCGTGCGCCGGCTGGCCAGTCGCGGTGGGTAGGTCGGCCTTGGTGCGGACCCGGATGATGGGGGTCGAGGGGGGGGCGGGGAGCGGGTCGAAGACGCCGCCGGGGTCGCACTGGAGGATCACATCCGCGGCGGCGATCGCTTCGGCGGCCGCGGCCTGGGCCTGGGCGTCGACGCCGGCGCCGGGGGTGTGTTCATCGAGCCCGGCGAGGTCGATGAGGGTGACAGAGCCAGCCCCGGGGAGGTCTCGGGTGAGGTCCAGCGGCTCGGCGAGAATGTCTCGGGTGGTGCCGGGGCGGTCGGAGACGATGGCGCGTGCGCGGCCGAGGAGGGTGTTGAAAAGGGTCGACTTGCCGGCGTTAGGTCGGCCGGCGAGGACAACCCTCGGGAATGAGGCGGGCACTTCGCGCCCCGCGGCAGCGCCGGCGAAGCTCACGATCGTGTCGTGCAGCGCGGCGAGCCTGCCGCGGAGCTCGGCCGGCGCGATGGCTACCACATCTTCCTGGTCGGTGAAATCGATGCCGGCCTCTACGAGGGCGAGGAGCGTCGCGAGCTCTTCGGCCCAGGCGCGGTAGCGCTCCCCGGTCGCCCCCTCAAGGAG
>JAEYVB010000218.1 GCA_023429345.1 Planctomycetota bacterium | reverse complement strand
TCATCCTCGGCATCCCCTTCGCCCTCCGCCCCGCCGCCGAGGCACGCCGCCAGAACCTCCCCACCCTCATTGTCGTCTCCCCCCACGTCCAGCAGATCCGCCGCGAGATCGAGGCCGGTTTCGCCCGCTGGCACGAGCAGCACCACGGCACCCCCGCCTCCATCGACTGGCGAACCCCCGGCGGCACCAGCGAGATCCTGAAACAGCTCGAGGCCCAGTACCTCGCCGCCCTCAAGAGCGGCACCCCCCTCGCGCCCGACGGCTCCCTCGCCCCCGGCACCATCGGCTTCGACGCCATGCTCGGCGGCGGCAGCTACGACCACGGCCGCCTCAAGATCGGCGTCACCTTCCAGAACGCCGCCGGCCAGAACACCACCGTCCCCATGTCCGAGCCCGCCGGCTTCCCGCAATCCCAGCTCGACGCCTGGTACGGCGAGAACAAGATCGGCGCCCAGCTCCTCTACGACCCCGAGCAGTTCTGGCTCGGCACCGCCCTCTCCAGCTTCGGCATCGTCTACTCCCGCGATGTCCTCGCCGAGCTCGGCCTCCCCGAGCCCGCCAGCTTCGCCGACCTCACCGACCCCCGCTACGCCGGTTGGATCGCCCTCGCCGACCCGCGCCAGTCCGGCTCCATCACCACCGCCTTCGACGCCATCCTCAACAACTACGGCTGGGACAAGGGCTGGCGAACCCTCCGAGAGCTCGCCGCCAACACCCGCTACTTCACCAACTCCTCCACCAAGCCCCCCATCGACGTCTCTGCCGGCGAGGCCGCGGCAGGGCTGGCCATCGACTTCTACGGCCGCACCCAGGGCCAGTCCATCCTCCGCCCGGGACAGGACCCCGCCGACTCCCGCGTCGCCTATATCGACCCCGCCGGCGAGGTCTACATCGACGCCGACCCCGTCTCCATCCTCCGCGGCGCGCCCCATCCCGAGCTCGCCCGCCGCTTCGCGCAGTACATGCTCACCGAAGAGGCCCAGGCACTCTGGCAGTTCCCGTCCGTCGAATCCGCCCGCGGCCAATCCAACCCCCTCGACAGCTCGGGCGCCCGGATGGGCCCCCAGCAGTACGAGCTCCGCCGCATGCCCGTCCGCCGCGTCATGTACGAGAAGTACCTCCCGTATTTCATCGACCGGGTCAACCCCTTCGAGATCGCCTCCGACGTCGGCCCCAAGGGCTGGCGCTCCGCCATCGGCCCGATGATGGGCGCCTTCGCCATCGACATCGCCGACGACCAGCGCGCCGCCTGGCGCGCCCTCACCCGCGCCCGCGCCACCCCCGGCTTCCCCCCCGAGACCCTCGCCGAGTTGGAATCGCTCTTCTACGACTGGCCGACCACGCCCGTGCGCGGCCCCGAGGGCGAGCAGCAGGTCCCCTTCACCGAGCAGACCTTCCGCCAGGTCCGCGAAGCCTGGCGCGACCCCGCCCGCATGCCCGAGCTCAAAATCGCCTACACCGCCTTCTTCAAACGCAACTATCGCCACATCGTCGCCAGGGCCCGAGAAGGCAGCCCGCGATAGGGCGCGACCCGCCCCGGCACGGTATAAAGCTCACACCAGCGGACGCCCAGGAGCCCCTTATGACACGCCGCCCTCGCGCCCTTCTGCCCGCCCTGCTCGTCGCACTCCTTCTCACCCCCGCCAGCCGCCCCGCCGCGGCCGCGGCCAATCAGCCCGAGCCGTCACCGAGAGCCGCCGACGCGCCACCCATCACCGCCGTCTCCTTCCTCACCGGCACCTGGCGCGGCCAACAAGGCGACGACCACCTCGAAGAGATCTGGTCCGAGGCCAAAGGAGGCCATATCCAGGGCATGTTCCGCTGGATGCAGGGCAATGGCGGCCCCGGCATGATGGAGCTGCTCTCCATCTCCTCCGAGCCCGAGGGCGTCTTCCTCCGACTCCGCCACTTCGACGCCAAGCTCACCCCCTGGGCCTCCGAGGCCGAGGGCCCCATCACGCTCAAGCTCTCCCCGGACCAGAGCGCGCCGAAGAAGGCCGTCTTCCGCGGCGTCGAATCCGAGAAGCACCTCGCCGGCGTCGTCTACGACAACACCGCGGCCGACACCCTCACGATCACGATCACGTTCCTCACACCCAGCGACGGCAAGCCCGCCCGCGAGCCCCTGGTCATCACGCTGAAGTCGGCCAGCCCCCACGCCGCCCACCGGTGAAGCACCGGTGATCTTGCGGTAGCCTGCCGCCCCCGATGTTCCTCGGATCCGTGCCAAGGGACCGTGCGGTCCCCCGTTCCCTTGTCGTCCTGGCCTGCTTGGCCGCGGGCTTCATCCTCGCGCGCCACCTCCACCCTCTCCCCGCCGCGCTCTGGTTCGGGATCGCCGGCCTGGGCTGCGTCGCCGGGGCCCTCACCCGCGAACACCCCTGCCGAATCGCCCTCGCCCTCGCCGCGGTCGCCTTCGGCGGCGGGTGGTTCACCGCCCGGCTCAACCAGCGCAGCCCCGTCTCCCTCGACACGCAGCTCACCGGCGCGGTGTCGCCCGCCATCGTCACCGTCGAGGGCCTGGTGCTCGCGACGCCCGAGATCACGCGCCACGAGCGATCCCCGCTCGACACGCCCCTCCCCCGGGCCGAACTCGCCCGCTTCACGCTGGGCATCACCAGCGCCCTGGATGCAGGCAACCAGAGACGGCCCGCCCGGGGCAAGCTCCTGGTCTCGGTCCCCGCCAGGGGCCCGCTCCCCCGCGCCGGTCAGCACCTCCGCCTCACCGGCGAGTTCGCGGCCATCCCCGCGCCCCTCAACCCCGGCGAGCGCGACCGGCGCCTCTGGCACGCGCAGCAGGGCGTGATCGGCTCGCTCCGCGCATCCTCAGCGCCCGCGGTGCTCGATGAAACCGGCCCCCGCTCCGCCGCCCTGGCCCTCCGCGCCCGCATGGCCGACCGCGCCCGCGAGATCCTCCTCGGCCCGCTCGACACCCCATCGCCCGATCACGGCCGCGCCCTCCTCGGCGCCCTCGTCCTCGGCGAAGATGAGCCCGCCCTCCGCGAGGTCCGGGGCGCCTTCCAGCGCCTCGGCCTCCTGCACGCGCTCTCCATCTCCGGCTTCCACTTCATGGTGATGGTCCTCGTCGCCCTCACCATGCTCCGCGCCGCCACCGACCTGGGCTGGCTCGAGCCCGTCCTCATCACCCTCCTGGTCATCGCCTACGTCGTTATCCTCCCCTTCAACGCCCCCGTGTGGCGATCGGCCATGATGGTCCTCGCCCTGCTCATCGCCCAGGCCCTCGGCCGCCGCTACGACACGCTCGCCCTCCTCGGCTGGTGCGCGGTGCTCCTCCTCCTCTGGCGGCCCATGGACCTCTGGTCCATCGGCTTCCAGCTCAGCTTCGGCCTCGTCGCCTCGCTCCTCGCCTTCGGCAGGCTCGTCCACCAGCGTCTCTGGGGCGTCCGGCTCCGCGGCACCATCGACCAGCCCCGCGGAACCCGCGCGATTGTCGCGGACCAGGCCCGCCAGTTCATCAGCGCCAACATCTTCTGCTGGGCCCTTGCCACGCCCCTGGTCATGCACCACACCGGCGTGCTCAGCATCCTCGCCGTCCCCACCGGCCTCGTCATGGTCCCGCTCATCGCCCTGCTCCTCGTCGTCGGGTACCTCGTGCTCCTCGTCGGTGCCCTCATCCCCGCGCTCGCGCCCGTCGCCAGCGCCGGCGCCGGAATCCTCGCCGATGCCCTCGCCGAGATCACCCTCCGCCTCGACCAGGTCCCCGCCGCATCCGTCGCCACGCCCCCCGTCTCCATCGCCTGGACCGCGGCCGCCACCATCCTCCTCCTCTTCTGGTGCCTCCGCGGCCGCTGGCGCAGCATCCCCGCCTGGTCGCTCACCGCCGCCGCCTCGCTCTGGCTCGCGGCCGAATCATCCCTCGCCCCCCGACCGCCCCTGGACCAGCAGCTCCGCGTCGACGCCCTCGCCATCGGCGACGGCACCTGCATGGTCGTGCGCTCCGGCCGCGATGCGGTCCTCTGGGACTGCGGCTCGCTCCGACCCAGGATCGGCGAGTACACGGTGCCCCGCACCCTCCGCGCCCTCGGCATCTGGCGCATCCCCACCGTTGTCATCACCCACCCCAACCTCGACCACTTCAACGCACTCCCGGACCTCATCGCGCCGCTGGGGATCAGGCGGGTCATCACCGGCGAAGAGTTCCTCCACCAGGCCCGGGCGCAGCCCTGGGGCGCGGAGGCCTACATCCTCGAGAAGCTCGCCGAGCACGGGGTCGAGCTCATCACCGTGGCCGCGGGCGATGAGCTGGCGCAGGGCGCCCTCCGCCTCCGCTTCCTCTCGCCCCCGCCCGCATCTACCTGGACGCCCGACAACGAGCTCTCCCTCGTCGCCGCCGTCAGCACGGCCGGAATGGCGCAGACCCCCGAGGTCCCGTTCCTGCTCACCGGCGACATCCAGCAGCGCGCGATGGGCCACCTCCTCGCGGGCTACCCCACGCTGCGCGCACGCGTCGCGGAGGCCCCGCACCACGGCAGCGCCCGCCCCTTCGCGCTCGACTTCCTCTACACGGTCGCCCCCGCCGCCATTCTCCAATCCACCGGCCCCCAGCGCGCCGATCACCCCCTCTGGAACACCCTTCGCGCCCAGACCCGCTGGCACACCACCGCCACCGACGGCGCATCCTGGGCCGCCATCCGCCGGGATGGCGCCGTCGTGACCGGCTCCTTCCGCCGGTAATGACCGCTCCCGGGAGCCCCTACGACCCGGTCGAAACGCCCATCACGCGCGCCCCCGTCTCCGTGTACTGGATCGCCGCACCCGGCGGCAGCGTCACCTGCGAGAACTCCCCGAGCCTGCTGCCCACGATCAGGAACGGGTACACCTCGCCGGGCTGCGGCCCCGAGCCGAAGAACGCCATCTCGTAGGCCCCGCCCAGCGTCGCGGTCGTCGCGAACACGCGGCCCCACCACACCGGCGCCCCCCAGTTCTCCGTCAGCAGGTAACTCGCCGCGCCGAGCACCATCGCCCCGTTCACCCGCAGCTTCGCCAGCGGCGCCAGCAGTTCGATCCGCCCCTGGTTGGTGAATGTCCCGCTCTCGGGGGTGATCTGCACCAGCCTCTGGCTCAGCAGCCGCAGCGTCCCCGCGTTGCTCTCCAGCGTTGCGATCCCCGGCATCCGGTCCTCGGTCCCGCCAAGCTCCACCACCGCGTCGCTCCCCAGCGCTGTCAGGCTTCGTTCGCCGAATCGCAGCGTGGCCCCCGGAAGCACGGCCCAGGTCCCGGCCGAGAGCGTCCCGCTGCTGAGCTGCGTCACCATCCCGGGAAGATCCAGCACGCCGCCGCGGACCTCGAGCCTCCCCGCGTTGCTCACGGAGAACCCGCCGCTCGCCGGCAGCGTGACCGTCGCGGGGCCGATCTTCTGCATCAGCCCCTCGTTGACGATCGTCCCCCCCGAGCCCCCGGCCTCGACGGCCCCGCCGATGAGCACCAGCCGGCCCGCAGCGCTGTTGCTCAGCTCCCCGCCTTGGAACACCACCGTGCCGGCGCTCTGGAGCACCAGCCCCTCGCTAAACACCCGCCGCCCCCGCTCGCGCTCCGCGCCCGAGATGATCGCCAGCTTGCCCGTGGGGCCGACCGCCAGCGTCCCCGGGCCGAACATGTTCCCGCCGATCCAGAAGTACGGCCCGTTGCTCACGAGCATGCCCGCACCGGCCATCGTCCCCGCGACCAGCTTGACCGCGCTCGCCGTCGACCACCCGCCCGAAATGTCCTGCGTGCCCCCCGCGAAGAAGAGGCTCCCGCCCCCCGTCGCCGTCGACCCCGCCGCGTGCTCATGGTCCGACCGGTACACGAGCGAACCGTTCAGCGCGATGTGCCGCGCCCCCGTGTTGACCC
>JAEYVB010000186.1 GCA_023429345.1 Planctomycetota bacterium | reverse complement strand
GATTTCTACGTGAACGCCGCGGATTCCCAGGTGAATGCCGCGGATTCCCACGTGAACGCCGCTGATCTCTACGTGAACGCCGCGGATTCCCATGTGAACGCCGCTGATTCCCTCGTGAACGCCGCGGATTCCCGGGAATGCGGCCCCCACGCAACAAAGTTGCGCGCTTCCGCCCGGATCGCGTGAAGTGGCGGCCGGGGATGGCCGATGTTCCTCCAACACCCACCCCCCAACCCCCGCATCCCCCCGCCCCCCACCTCGGGCCGTGCGAGGGGCCAGGGCGATGTGTGGGCGGCAAGGCCCATGCAGATGTCCGAGTCCCGCCGGGGCGGGATCGACATCGACTTCCTGGAGCGGCCGCCCGGGGAAGGACGGCCCGGCCGGGCCTCTCCCCAGAACCGGCAACGGGCTCCCTCCGCCGCTTCCTCACCAACTCGGTTTCTTTCGGCCTTGGCGTGATGCACGCCGGGGACCTCCATCGCATGGCGGTGGTGCCGCGCGGGTGGCCAGAGCAAGTCCGGTGTGGCCAGCGGGGCCCCGGATGTGTCTCCAAACCCGGTGGCACGCGGGTTGCAACCGGCGTTTACAGGGCGCGGAACCAAGGAGTCGAGAATGGGCAGGGCCATCGGCGTTCGTATCGTGGCGGGGACGGCACTGAGTGTGGCGGGCGCTGCCCTCGGGCAGTCGATCGCGAGCGTCGAGCCCGCGGCCGCGGCGAGGTCGGCCCGGATCGTTATCAAAGGGGCGGGGTTCGGGAGCGCGGGCGCGGGGCGGGTGCTCGTCGGCGGCGTCGAGGCGCCGGTGACGCGGTGGAGCGCCACCCAGGTGCACGCGTACATCCCGGAGGGGGCGGGGCTGGGCGCGGCGGATGTGAGGGTGCTGCCGGCGGGCGGGGGCGAGAGCAACGCCGTGCCGGTGGTCGTGAGCGCCCGCGCTGCGCAGGGCCGTATCTACTGGAGGTTCCAGGCCGATGACGAGTACCTCTTCACGCAGCCGGCCGTCGGGCCGGACGGGACCGTGTACGTGGTCGGCTCGGCCGGGCACCTCTACGCGCTGACGCCGGGCGGCGGGCTGAAGTGGGTGCGCGGCGATGCGGTGTACTACCGCGCCCCCGCGGTGGCCGCCGATGGAGCCGTGTACATCTCCGGCGCGGGCGGGCTGATCTCGGCGATCAACCCCGACGGCAGCAAGCGCTGGAGCTACCAGGGGCCGGCGAACCACGGCACGATGTGGATCGGGCCGAGCGTGGGCCCCGACGGGAACATCTATGCGGTGTGCCAGGTGAACTCGACGATCGGTTCGAACTTCGGCGCCTTCTCGCTCTCGCCGGAGGGGCAGTTCCGCTGGAACACGCCGAACGCGTACAACTTCCGCCACGCGCCCTACGCGTGGGAGGTGGCCTTCGGGCGGGCCGGGACCGCCGGCGAGGGCCGGCTCTTCTTCGCGAGCGGCATGGGCCTGCCCTCCGAGGGCGATCACGGCGTGCACGCGCTCGAGATGTCGGGCGGCGGGGAACTCTGGCGCCAGGACGGCCTCGGGCAGGTGACAGCGCCCGCGAACGGCAACGTGTACACCAAGGGCGCCGGCGGCAACAACAGCATCGGCGCCTACACGCCGGCGGGCGCGACGGACTGGCTCTTCTCGTACGGCGCGCTGGGCGGCCAGCCCGGGAGCGACCTGGGCGTGGGCCCCGACGGCTCGTGCTTCATGACCACGAACCTGGGCCCGCGGATCAACGCGATCAACGGCGATGGCTCGCTCCGCTTCGCGCTTGGCACCTGGCCGTGGAAGTACTTCTACCCCGCCGTCCGCCCCGACGGCGGGATGGTGCTGGTGGAGGCCGACAACCAGAGCGTGTCGACGACGGCCAACCAGGTCCGGGGCCTGAACCCCGCGACCGGGGCGGCGCTCTGGAGCGTCGATCTCGACCGGCAGGGCAGCGTGAACATGTCGCAGATGTGGGCGAGTGAGTTCAGCGCCGACGGCTCGGTGGCGTACATCCCGACCACGGGGAACAACTACGCGGCGGACCCGTGGTGCTATCTGTATGCGGTGATCACCACCGACGACGGGCAGCTCCCGCCGGTCCAGCCGCCCGCCTGCTACGCCAACTGCGACCAGAGCACGCAGGCCCCGACCCTGAACGCCGCCGACTTCACGTGCTTCCTCTCGCGGTTCGCGGCGGGCGATCCCTCGGCCAACTGCGACCAGAGCACGCAGGCCCCGACGCTGAACGCGGCCGACTTCACGTGCTTCCTGTCGCGGTTCGCGGCCGGGTGCCCGTGAGGGGCGATTAGCCGAAGGGGCCGGTGCCCCGCCCCCCCAGCCCCCCCCGCCCCCCGGCCCGCTCCCCGTGGAGCCGAGCCCAGCAACATCTTTTCGTCCGCTTCGGGACTACAGGAGGCGACGGCTTCCGTGCGTTCGTCACGGCACGCGCGTGGCGGGGGCGCGGCCAAGCTGGCGGCGTGACCCGCCGGCGGTGCTCCGGCGCGCGGGGTCAGGGGTGGGGACGCACCGAGGAGGCCGCAGAGCCCGGCCGTCTCGGTGGCACGGCTCATGATCCTGGTACCACCCCGCCGGAGTGTTCAAGCCAAGGCTCCGGAGGAGTCCGGGGACCTGTTTGCGTTGCCGCCACGAGTTCGCGTGACCCAGATTGTCTTGACGACCCGCGTCGAGTCCCGTACATTCGGCCCACGCCGTAAAAGGCGAGGAGACAGAGACATGACCTTTAGACGGCCGCTCGCCGCGGCGGGCACCCGTGTGGCCGCGCTGCTGCTGACTTGGTTCGCGGGCTCGCCCTCCGAGGCGAGCGTGCTATACGGCGTATCCACGTACATCCCGGGGGGCCCGGTCTACACAGTCAACCAGGAGACCGGGGGGGTGTCGCTGATCGGTTTGAGCGGATTCGACAACCTTCAGGATCTCGCGAGCGACACCCGGCCCGGCTCTTTCCGCCTCTGGGCCTGCGACATGGCGACGCGTCAGCTCGTCCGCATCGATCCGGTGACCGGGGCTGGCACCGCGATCGGCAGCCTGAACATCAGCGGAGGAATTCGCACTCTGGCGTTCGATCCCGTGAGTGAACAGTTGTACGGCACATCGGCGAGCTTCGACCGGCTGTACCGCATCGACCCCGACACCGGGGCGGCGACCCTCGTGACTATGCCCGGCGTGAATGTCTTTGGCGAGATCGGGGCCCTCGCATTCGATCCCTCGGGGATGCTGTACGGCAGCGCGGGTCTGAGTTCGAGCGCATTCCTCATCCGCATCAGCACGCTGAACGGGAACAACACGCTCGTCGGCACGACGACCAATGTGTGGCCGGGCGATATCGCGTTCCGACCTGAGGATGGCGTGATGTTCGCATCGAATGGACTTTCTGGCCCGCTTCCGAGCCACCTCTTCACAGTGAATCAGCAGTCGGGGAACACGATCTTGGTCGGTCCTTATGGCTCCGGCGTCACGTTTCTTAACGGACTCGCCTTCTCACCCATTCCCGACCCGAGCGCCGGCGCCGTTGTCCTGATGGCCTCCTCCTTGTGTCATCGCCGGCGCCGCGCCGGTTGTCGCGCACCCGAGATTGCAGCGTGACCGAGGCCGAAAGGCGGCCCGTTAGCCGAAGCGGCCGGTGACGTACTGCTCGGTCTCGGGGAGCTTGGGGCGCTGGAAGAGCTCGGCGGTGGGGCCGAACTCGACGAGGCGGCCCAGGTACATGAAGGCGGTGTAGTCGCTGACGCGGGCGGCCTGCTGCATGTTGTGCGTGACGATGATCACCGTGTAGCGGGCGGCGATCTCGTGGATGAGCTCCTCGATCCTGAGCGTGGCGATGGGGTCGAGGGCGGAGCAGGGCTCATCGAGCAGCAGCACCTCGGGGTCGGCGACGATGGCCCGGGCGATGCAGAGCCGCTGCTGCTGGCCCCCGGAGAGGCCCATCGCCGAGTTCTTCAGGCGGTCCTTGACCTCGTCCCACAGGGCCGCGGCCCGGAGCGCCCGCTCGCAGGCGTCCTGGAGGACGGACCTCTTGCGCTCGCCGTAGATG